>NZ_JBSHBL010000050.1:76079-83687 GCF_053611985.1 Streptomyces sp. NPDC054770 | reverse complement strand
AAGCCGGCCGCCGCCGCGAAGGCCGCGCCCGCCGCCGCGGCGCCCGACGGTCCCGAGCTGGTCACGCTCCGTGGCCCCGCCGCGGCCGTCGCGAAGAACATGAACGCCTCGCTGGAGCTGCCGACGGCCACCTCGGTCCGCGCGGTCCCGGTGAAGCTGCTCTTCGACAACCGGATCGTCATCAACAACCACCTGAAGCGCGCCCGGGGCGGGAAGATCTCCTTCACGCACCTGATCGGCTTCGCGATGGTCCAGGCCATCAAGGCCATGCCGTCGATGAACTGGTCGTTCGGCGAGAAGGACGGCAAGCCGACCCTGGTCAAGCCGGCCCACGTCAACCTGGGCCTCGCCATCGACCTGGTGAAGCCCAACGGCGACCGCCAGCTCGTCGTCGCGGCCATCAAGAAGGCCGAGACGCTGAACTTCTTCGAGTTCTGGCAGGCCTACGAGGACATCGTCCGTCGCGCCCGCGACAACAAGCTGACGATGGACGACTTCACCGGTGTCACGGTCTCCCTGACCAACCCCGGCGGCCTCGGCACCGTCCACTCGGTCCCGCGCCTGATGCCCGGCCAGTCGGTCATCATGGGCGTCGGCTCCATGGACTACCCGGCGGAGTTCCAGGGCACCTCCCAGGACACCCTGAACAAGCTCGGCATCTCGAAGGTCATGACGCTCACGTCGACCTACGACCACCGGGTCATCCAGGGCGCCGCCTCCGGCGAGTTCCTGCGCTCGGTCGCCAACCTCCTGCTCGGCGAGAACGGCTTCTACGACGACATCTTCGAGGCCCTGCGCATCCCCTACGAGCCGGTCCGCTGGCTCCGGGACATCGACGCCTCGCACGACGACGACGTCACCAAGGCCGCCCGCGTCTTCGAGCTGATCCACTCCTACCGGGTCCGCGGCCACGTCATGGCCGACACCGACCCGCTGGAGTACAAGCAGCGCAAGCACCCCGACCTGGACGTCACCGAGCACGGGCTCACCCTGTGGGACCTGGAGCGCGACTTCGCGGTCGGCGGCTTCGCCGGCAAGTCGATGATGAAGCTGCGCGACATCCTCGGCGTGCTGCGCGACTCGTACTGCCGCACCACCGGCATCGAGTTCATGCACATCCAGGACCCCAAGCAGCGCAAGTGGATCCAGGACCGCGTGGAGCGCCCGCACTCCAAGATGGAGCGCGAGGAGCAGCTGCGGATCCTGCGCCGCCTGAACGCGGCGGAGGCCTTCGAGACCTTCCTGCAGACGAAGTACGTCGGCCAGAAGCGGTTCTCCCTGGAGGGCGGCGAGTCCGTCATCCCGCTCCTGGACGCCGTCCTGGACTCGGCCGCCGAATCCCGTCTCGACGAGGTCGTCATCGGCATGGCCCACCGCGGCCGCCTGAACGTCCTCGCCAACATCGTCGGCAAGTCGTACGCGCAGATCTTCCGCGAGTTCGAGGGCAACCTCGACCCGAAGTCGATGCACGGCTCCGGCGACGTGAAGTACCACCTGGGCGCCGAGGGCACCTTCACCGGCCTGGACGGCGAGCAGATCAAGGTCTCGCTGGCCGCGAACCCGTCCCACCTGGAGACGGTCGACCCGGTCATCGAGGGCATCGCCCGCGCCAAGCAGGACATCATCAACAAGGGCGGCACGGACTTCACGGTCCTGCCGGTCGCGCTGCACGGCGACGCGGCCTTCGCGGGCCAGGGCGTGGTGGCCGAGACCCTGAACATGTCGCAGCTGCGCGGCTACCGCACCGGCGGCACGGTCCACATCGTCATCAACAACCAGGTCGGCTTCACCGCCGCCCCGGAGTCCTCCCGCTCCTCGATGTACGCCACGGACGTGGCCCGCATGATCGAGGCCCCGATCTTCCACGTGAACGGCGACGACCCCGAGGCCGTCGTGCGCGTCGCACGCCTTGCCTTCGAGTTCCGCCAGGCGTTCAACAAGGACGTGGTGATCGACCTCATCTGCTACCGCCGCCGCGGTCACAACGAGTCGGACAACCCGGCCTTCACCCAGCCCCTGATGTACGACCTGATCGACAAGAAGCGCTCGGTGCGCAAGCTCTACACCGAGTCCCTGATCGGTCGCGGCGACATCACCCTGGAAGAGGCCGAGCAGGCCCTCCAGGACTACCAGGGCCAGCTGGAGAAGGTCTTCACGGAGGTCCGCGAGGCCACCTCGCAGCCGGCCGCCGCGGACGTCCAGGAGCCGCTGGACGGCTTCCCGGTGGCCGTGCCGACGGCGATCTCCGCGGAGGCCGTCAAGCGCATCGCCGAGTCCCAGGTCAACATCCCGGACTACTTCACCGTCCACCCGCGGCTGCTCCCGCAGCTGCAGCGCCGGGCGGCGATGATCGAGGACGGCACGATCGACTGGGGCATGGGCGAGACCCTCGCCATCGGCTCGCTGCTGATGGAGGGCACCCCGGTGCGCCTCTCCGGCCAGGACTCCCAGCGCGGCACCTTCGGCCAGCGGCACGCGGTCCTGATCGACCGCGAGACCGGCGCCGACTACACCCCGCTCCTCTACCTGTCCGAGGACCAGGCCCGCTACAACGTCTACAACTCGCTGCTCTCCGAGTACGCGGTGATGGGCTTCGAGTACGGCTACTCGCTGGCCCGTCCGGACGCCCTGGTGATGTGGGAGGCGCAGTTCGGTGACTTCACCAACGGCGCCCAGTCGGTCATCGACGAGTACATCTCGGCGGCCGAGCAGAAGTGGGGCCAGACGTCCGGCGTCACGCTGCTGCTCCCGCACGGCTACGAGGGCCAGGGCCCGGACCACTCCTCGGCCCGCATCGAGCGCTTCCTGCAGCTGTGCGCGCAGAACAACATGACGGTCGCGATGCCGACCCTCCCGTCGAACTACTTCCACCTCCTGCGGTGGCAGGTGCACAACCCGCACCACAAGCCGCTGGTCGTCTTCACCCCGAAGTCGATGCTGCGCCTCAAGGCGGCGGCCTCGAAGGCGGAGGAGTTCACGAGCGGGCAGTTCCGCCCGGTCATCGGCGACGCCTCGGTCGACCCGGCCGCGGTCCGCAAGGTCGTCTTCTGCACCGGCAAGGTCTACTACGACCTGGAGGCCGAGCGGCAGAAGCGCGGCGTCACGGACACCGCGATCATCCGCCTCGAGCGCCTGTACCCGCTGCCGGGTGCCGAGCTCCAGGCCGAGGTCAACAAGTACCCGAACGCCGAGAAATACCTGTGGACCCAGGAGGAGCCGGCCAACCAGGGTGCCTGGCCGTTCATCGCGCTCAACCTGATCGACCACCTGGACCTGGCGGTCGGCGCCGACGTCCCGGCCGGCGAGCGCCTGCGCCGCATCTCGCGCCCGCACTCCTCGTCCCCGGCGGTGGGTTCGGCCAAGCGCCACCAGGCCGAGCAGGAGCAGCTGGTGCGTGAGGTCTTCGAGGCGTAAGCCTCCGGAGCACTGCGAAGAAGGGTCCGGTTCCCGTTCGCGGGGGCCGGGCCCTTCGGCGTTCGTTCCCGTGCCGGCGGCCTCCGTCGTCCGCCTAGGCTTGGTACACGCCCACCACCGGGCACCCACACATGCAGGCAGCAGGAGAGCAACCCATGTACTTCACCGACCGAGGCATCGAGGAACTGGAGAAGCGGCGCGGCGAGGAAGAGGTCACCTTCGAGTGGCTCGCGGAACAGCTCCGCACGTTCGTCGACCTGAACCCCGACTTCGAGGTCCCGGTGGAGCGCCTGGCGACGTGGCTGGCCCGGCTGGACGACGAGGACGAGGAGTAGGCGTACCGGGGGGCCTCGCTCGGTGACGCCGGGCGTGATCAGCGCCCCGACAGGGGCGCGAGACCGTATCCGATATGCGGCTCCGCCGCGCGGGCGCGACCAGCCCCCACCGGCCCGCAGCCGAAGTACGGCCCCGCCCCGGATCGATCGCCGTTCAGTCCCGCGGAAACACCGTCTCGTACGACAGCTCCAGCGCCCCGTGCACCATCAGCACCGCCCCCACCGCGGCCCACCCCACGCTGCGCCGCCGCATCCCCCACGCGGCGGCCGGCAGGCCCACCGCCACCTCGGCCAGGGCCAGCCGATGGGCCCTCGGCACGCATTCCGCGCTCTGTGCCCCCGTCGGCCGGGAGACGGCTCCGGATTCATCCGTCGACATGGACACACGGTAAGCAATTCATCCACTTACCGCCCGATATACGACCTTCGCGCGCCCCTCCCCAGCCCCTCCCGCGCCCTTCCATCGCCCCTCCAGGGTCAACCTCGACCCCAACCGGCCACACGAATGGGTGTCTTGACTTCCGGCGGCCACGATATATCGTGTTTCACGGAAGACGCGATATGGCGCGAGCCGTGCACTCGCGTTCGCGTCCAGCCGTCGCGTCCGGCCCGAGGAGGTCCGCACCATGTCCAAGTCCGAGTGGTCCGTCGCCGAGCCCACGAAGCTCGACTTCGACACCCCCGTCAGCGACCTGCACGTCCGCATCGTCAACGGAACAGTCAACGTCGTGGGCATCGACGAGGGTTCCACCCGCCTGGAAGTCTCCGAGATCGAGGGCCCGCCCCTGATCGTCACCCACGAGGGCGGCACCCTCACGGTGGCCTACGAGGACCTCCCCTGGAAGGGCTTCCTCAAGTGGCTCGACCGCAAGGGCTGGCGGCGCAGCGCGGTGGTCTCGCTCGCCGTCCCGGCGGGCACCCGCGTGGAGGTGGGCGTGGTCGGCGCGGCGGCCGTCGTCTCCGGCATCGACGGCACGTCGGTGGTCAAGGGCGTCACCGGCGACACCACCCTGGTCGGCCTCTCCGGCGAGGTCCGCGCGGACACGGTCTCCGGGAACCTGGAGGCCCAGGCCGTCACCGGCAACCTGCGGTTCAACTCCGTCTCCGGCGACCTGACCGTCGTCGAGGGCTCCGGCTCCGACGTGCGCGCCGACTCGGTCAGCGGCTCCATGATCATCGACCTGGATCCGGACGGCCCGACCGACGTCCGGCTGACCAGCGTCTCCGGCGAGATCGCCATCCGGCTGCCGCACCCGGCCGACGCCGAGGTCGAGGCCAACACCGCGAGCGGCACGATCTCCAACGCCTTCGACGGACTGCGGGTGCACGGCCAGTGGGGCGCCCACAAGATCACCGGCCGCCTCGGCGCGGGCACCGGCAAGCTCCGCGCCACCACGGTCTCCGGCTCCATCGCCCTGCTGCGCCGCCCGCCCAAGGAGGACGACGACCCGACCGGCGACGGCCCGACCGGCGACGCAACCGACAAGAAGGTGTTCTGACATGCCTCCCGTCTTCGCCCACGGCCGCCTCCGCCTCTACCTCCTCAAGCTGCTGGACGAGGCCCCGCGCCACGGCTACGAGGTGATCCGGCTGCTGGAAGAGCGCTTCCAGGGCCTGTACGCCCCGTCGGCGGGCACCGTCTACCCCCGCCTCGCCAAGCTGGAGGCCGAGGGCCTGGTCACGCACACCACCGAGGGCGGCCGCAAGGTCTACGCCATCACGGACGCCGGCCGGGCCGAACTGGCGGACCGCAGCGGCGAGCTGGCCGACCTGGAGCTGGAGATCCGCGAATCGGTCGCCGAACTGGCCGCCGAGATAAGGGCCGACGTGCGCGGCGCGGCCGGTGATCTGCGCCGCGAGGTGCGCGCGGCCGCCTCCGAGGCCCGCAACGGCAGCGGGACGGGGACCGGGGAGTACGGCGACCTCGGCGACAAGGAGTCGTGGCGGGCCGCCAAGGAGGAGATGCGCCGGGTCAAGCAGGAGTGGAAGGAGCAGGCCCGCCGCGCCAAGGACGAGAGCCGCCGGGCCCGGGACGAGGCCCAGCGGGCCCGCCGGCAGGCCCAGGAGGCCCAGGCCCGGGCGCGTGCTCAGGCCCAGGAGGAGATGCAGCGCATCGCCCGCCGGGTGCAGGAGCACGTCCAGGACCACTTCTCGCGCGGCGACTGGCCGACGGGAGTCCGCGAGGGCCTCACCGAACTCGCCAAGGAGTTCGGCGACTTCGGAAAGGACTACGGCAAGGACTTCGGCAAGGACTTCGGCTTCGGCGGCCGCCCCGAGACGGCCCCCGGCACCGAGTCGGCCCCCGGCACCGGCCCCGACCTGCGCAAACCGCCGCCGGCCCCGTCGACCCCGTCATCCACCGCGGCCCCGGAGTACTCGCAGACCCCGGAGGACTTCCCGGCGCAGTACGCCCCCGCGTGGGCGCACGGCGACGAGGCCGAGACCGGTGACCCGGCCCGCGACCTCGACCGGCTCCTGGACCGTTTCCGGGACGACATCCGCGACGCGGCCCGCGACCACGGAGTCACCACGGACCAGCTCCGCGAGGCCCGTCGCCACCTGTCGACGGCGGCGGCCCACATAGGAGCGCTGCTGCGCACCCCGAAACCCTGAGCACCGGCCGTCCCCGGCCCGCTCAGGAATGGGTCAGCACGATCTTCCCGAACTGGTCGCCGGACTCCAGCCGTTCGAAGCCCTCGCGGGCGCGGTCGAGCGGGAGCAGTTCGTCGATGACGGGACGTACGCCGGTGGCGGCGCAGAAGGCGAGCAGGTCCTCCAGTTCGTCCTTGGTGCCCATGGTCGAGCCCACGACCTTCAGCTCGAGGAAGAAGATCCGGGTCAGCTCGGCGTGCGAGGGGCGGTCGCCGCTGGTGGCGCCGGAGATGACGACGGTGCCGCCGGGCCGCAGCGACTTCACCGAGTGGGACCAGGTGGCGGCGCCGACGGTCTCGATGACGGCGTCCACGCGCTGCGGCAGCCGGGCTCCCGGCTCGACCGCTTCGACGGCACCCAGTTCCAGGGCCCGCTTCCGCTTGGCCTCGTCGCGGCTGGTGGCGAAGACCCGCAGTCCGGCGGCCTTGCCGAGCACGATCGCGGCGGTGGCGACCCCGCCGCCCGCGCCCTGCACGAGGACCGAGTCACCGGGACGAACACCCGCGTTGGTGAAGAGCATCCGATACGCCGTCAGCCAGGCCGTCGGCAGACAGGCGGCCTCCGCGAAGGACAGCTCCTTGGGCTTGGGCAGGATGTTCCAGGTGGGCACGGCCACCTGCTCGGCGAAGGTGCCCTGGTAGCGCTCGGTGAGGATGGACCGGGGCTCGTCGGGCCCGACCCCGTGGCCGCTCTGCCCGATCACGGAGTGCAGGACGACCTCGTTGCCGTCCTGGTCGACGCCGGCGGCGTCACAGCCGAGGATCATCGGCAGCCGGCCCTCGGGAAGCCCGACACCGCGCAGGGACCAGAGATCGTGATGATTGAGGGAGGCGGCCCGCACATCGACGGTACTCCAGCCGGGCCGGGCCTCGGGGGCGGGGCGCTCCCCCAACTCAAGGCCGGAGAGCGGCTGGTCGCGGTCGATTCGGGCGGCGTAGACGGCGAACATAGGGCCGACGATAGGTTCCCGACGCCGACCGCGAAACCGGAGGCCGCTGTGACACATCCCCTCTTGCGCGCAACTCCGTAGGGGCGCGGGGCTGTATTCGATATGCGGCTCCGCCGCGTGGGCGCGCACAGCGCCCCGTAAGGGGCGCGGGGAACTGCGCGACCAGCCCCCACCCACCGTCACCCGACAGACGGCCCCCTCCCGCCACTCGCGGGGGTCTGGGGGCGGCAGCCCCCAGCACAACGCCCACCTCGTAAG
>NZ_JBSHBL010000050.1:0-76069 GCF_053611985.1 Streptomyces sp. NPDC054770 | reverse complement strand
GCGTGGGGGGGGGGGGGGGGGCCCCCCCCCCCCCCCCACAACGCCCACCTCGTAAGGCGCCCGAACGGGTGGGCTGGTGGGCAAAGAAATGGCCCCGCCCAAGAAGGACAGGGCCATTCAAGTCACCGCCGCGCAACCCCTTCGGCCCGCGCAGCCGCAGCCACCGCCGCAGTCACCGCAGGCGCAACCCGCTCATCGAAAGGAGAGGGAATGACATAGTCAGCGGCGAGATCATCGCCGACGACCGACGCCAGCGCCTCCGCCGCCGCGATCTTCATCCCCTCGGTGATCCGCGAGGCCCGCACCTGAAGCGCACCCGCGAAGATCCCGGGGAACGCCAGCACGTTGTTGATCTGGTTCGGGAAGTCCGACCGCCCGGTCGCCACGACCGCCGCGTACTTGTGGGCGACGTCGGGATGCACCTCGGGGTTCGGGTTGGCCATGGCGAACACGAACGCGCCCTCGGCCATCGAGGCGACGGCCTCCTCCGGGACCGTACCCCCGGAGACGCCGATGAAGACGTCGGCGCCGGCCAGCGCGTCCTCCAGGGTGCCCTTGAGGCCGGCCTTGTTGGTGAACCCGGCGACCTCGCGCTTGACCGCGGTGAGGTCGTCGCGGTCGGCGGAGATGATGCCCTTGCGGTCGGCGAGGGCGACGTCCCCGATGCCCGCCTCGACCAGCATCTTGGCGATGGCGACCCCGGCCGCGCCGGCGCCCGAGATCACCGCCCGCAGCTGCCCGATCTCCCGCCGGCTGAGCCGCGCCGCGTTCCGCAGCGCCGCGAGCGTCACGACGGCCGTACCGTGCTGGTCGTCGTGGAAGACCGGGATGTCGAGCCGCTCCTGGAGCCTGCGCTCGATCTCGAAGCACCGCGGTGCCGAGATGTCCTCCAGGTTGACCCCGCCGAAGGACGGGGCCAGCCGGACGACGGTCTCCACGATCTCGTCGACGTCGGTGCAGGCGAGGGCGATCGGGACCGCGTCCACGCCGCCGAACTGCTTGAAGAGGATGGCCTTGCCCTCCATCACCGGGAGGGAGGCCTCGGGACCGATGTCCCCCAGGCCGAGCACGGCCGTACCGTCGGTGACGACGGCCACGACGGACGACTTCCATGTGTAGTCGTTGACCAGCTCGGGCTGTTCCGCGATCGCGGTGCACACGCGCGCGACTCCGGGCGTGTACGCGAGGGAAAGGTCGTCCTTGTTGCGGATCGGCACGGTGGCCTGCACGGCCATCTTGCCGCCGCGGTGCAGCGCGAACGCCGGGTCGAAGGAATCGAGGGGCTCGGCCCCGCCGTCCTGGTCCGTATTGCCCGACGCGCTGTCGCTGCGAGGATTGACGATCTCCGCTGCCACTTGTCTTACCCCTTAGGTATGCATGGTTGAGGGTCGGCCGCTCCCGGTGAGGGAGTGGACGGGCACCGCGCAGGGCCCGATCACTGATACGTACGAGTGGCACGTACGAGCACCTGCGCGACGGACGCGCCGCACACGCGCCCTGAGCCCCGGATGAGGGGTGTAAAGAACCTTCTTACCGGACGGAGAGTGCTCACGACGAGTCGAATAGGCGCAAGGTCACATCACGGATGTCGTAGGTAGTCGACAGATGAGCGGCCGGGTGACCGTCAGACGATCACTGGGTGCGGCCTCGGATGAACCGGCGGTGAACCGTAGATCTTCCGGCCAGAAGGTCGGATTCCCGCAGATGTGCGGGGCGGCGGGTCGAGGAAGGACCGGCCTGACGCGCCACGGGGGTCACCCGTTATCCGATTTTGACATGGTGGCAGGTCTGCTTGGAGCAATCCCAATGGCAGGATGCCGTAAACCCACGAGGTCGCGACACCCGAAGGTGTGTGTTTCCGTCGACCCATCGGCATATCGACATATCAGACACATCGGTATATCGGCTTGTCCTACCCACCGCCGGAGGAACCCACCATGACCGCAAGCGTCACCCGTCGTACCACCGCCTCGCGCTCCAGGACTGCCGCGCTCGGTGCGATCGCGGTCGCCGGCACCCTGATCCTCACCGGCTGCGGTGACCACACCGACAAGAGCGGCGGCAGCGGCTCCTCCTCGACCTCCTCGGCCCCGCTGGCGAGCAAGCTGCCGGCCGACATCCGCAAGGCCGGCGTGATCAAGGTGGGCTCCGACATCGCCTACCCGCCGGTCGAGTACATGCAGAGCGGCAAGGCCGTCGGTGTCGACCCGGACATCGCGGACGCGCTGGGCAAGCAGCTGGGCGTGAAGTTCGACTTCCAGAACGGCAAGTTCGACCAGCTCATCGTGGGCATGCAGGCCAACCGCTTCAACGTGATCATGTCGGCGATGAACGACACCAAGGCCCGCCAGGACGGCATCGACTCCGACACCGGCAAGAAGGTCGGCAGCGGTGTCGACTTCGTCGACTACTTCACCGCCGGCACCTCGATCCTGGTCCAGAAGGGCAACCCGAAGGGCATCAAGTCGCTGGACGACCTGTGCGGCAAGGTCGTGGCCCTGCAGAAGGGCACCACGTCCGAGGGCATCGCCAAGGCGCAGAGCACGAAGTGTACGAAGGACGGCAACAAGGCCATCACGCTCCAGACCTTCGACACCGACCCCGAGGCGCTGCTCCGGCTGAAGCAGGGCGCCTCCGTCGCCGACCTGAACGACTTCCCGGTGGCCGCCTACAACGCCAAGACCTCCGGCGGCGGCAAGGACTTCGAGGTCGTCGGCGAGCAGATCGAGGCCGGCCCGTACGGCATCGCGGTCAGCAAGGAGAACACCCAGCTGCGCGACGCGATCCAGGCCGCCGTGGCCGCCATCATCAAGAACGGCGACTACCAGAAGATCCTGGAGAAGTGGAACGTCACGCAGGGCGCGGTGACCGAGTCGAAGATCAACGGCGGCTCCTGAACAGGCCTCGGGCACGACTGAGGGGCTTGAAGGCCATGAAGGGCTGTCACTGTGACTGACACCGTCGACAAGATTCCGGCGCCGTCGGTGCCGCCGGAGCAGATCAAGGCCATCCCGGTGCGCCACTACGGCCGCTGGGTGGCCGCGGCGGTGGTCATCGCCGTCCTGGTGCTGATCGGGATCGCGTTCTCCAACGCGAAGATCAACTACAGCATCATCCCGGACTACATCACCGACGGGACGATCCTGTCGGGCGCCTGGCACACCCTGTACATCTCGGTGCTCGCCATGGTGCTCGGCCTGGTCCTGGGCGTGATCCTGGCGATCATGCGGATGTCGTCGAACCCGGTCACCAGCACCGTGGCCTGGTTCTACGTCTGGTTCTTCCGGGGCACCCCGGTCCTGGTCCAGCTGCTGCTCTGGTACAATATCGCGCTCGTCTTCCCCATCCTCAACCTGGGGTTCTACAAGGACGAGATGAACCAGGTGATGACGCCGTTCCTGGCGGCGCTGCTGGGCCTCGGCCTGAACGAGGCCGCGTACATGTCGGAGATCGTCCGGGCCGGCATCCAGTCGGTCGACGAGGGCCAGACGGAGGCCTCGCACGCGCTGGGCATGACCCAGGGCAAGACGCTGCGCCGGGTGATCCTGCCGCAGGCGATGCGGGTCATCGTGCCGCCGACGGGCAACGAGTTCATCAACATGCTGAAGACCTCGTCGCTGGCGTACGTGGTCCAGTTCAACGAGCTGATCAAGCGGGCCACGGACATCTCCAGCACCTCGCTCGCGGTGGTCGAGATGTACTTCGTGGCATGCGTCTGGTACCTGATGCTGACCACGGTCTTCAGCATCGTGCAGTACTACATCGAGCGCCGTTACGCCCGCGGTTCCTCGCGCAGTCTCCCGCCGACCCCGCTCCAGCGGCTGCGCAGGAACCTGTCGCAGTGGGCTTCGTTCCGTCGCCCGGAGGTGGCCCGATGAGCGGTCTCGCCAAGGACATCACCCCGCCGAGCAGCGGCGCCCCGATGGTCAAGGCCGAGGGCGTGCACAAGTCGTTCGGTCTTGCGCACATCCTCAAGGGCATCGACCTGGAGGTGCTGCCGCGCGAGGTGTTCTGCCTGATCGGCCCGTCCGGTTCCGGCAAGTCCACGTTCCTGCGGTGCATCAACCACCTCGAGAAGATCAGCGCCGGCCGCCTCTACGTCGACGGCAACCTGGTCGGCTACCGCCAGCACGGCGACAAGCTCTACGAGCTGAAGGAGAAGGAGGTCGCGGCGCAGCGACGGGACATCGGCATGGTGTTCCAGCGCTTCAACCTCTTCCCGCACATGACGGCCCTGGAGAACGTCATGGAGGCGCCGGTCCAGGTCAAGCGCGAGTCCAAGGCCGTCGCCCGGGAGCGGGCGCAGCGCCTCCTCGGCCGGGTCGGCCTCGGCGACCGCACCGGGCACTACCCGGCGCAGCTCTCCGGCGGCCAGCAGCAGCGCGTCGCGATCGCCCGCGCGCTCGCCATGCAGCCGAAGCTGATGCTCTTCGACGAGCCGACCTCCGCGCTCGACCCGGAGCTGGTCGGCGAGGTCCTGGACGTGATGCGGGACCTGGCCGAGGACGGCATGACGATGATCGTCGTCACCCACGAGATGGGCTTCGCCCGCGAGGTGGGCGACAGCCTGGTCTTCATGGACGACGGCGTGGTGGTCGAATCCGGCCACCCGCGCGACGTCCTGACCAACCCCCAGCACGGCCGGACGAAGTCGTTCCTGTCCAAGGTGCTGTAGCCGTACGACGCGAAAGGGGCGGTACGAGACTCCTCGTACCGCCCCTTCGCTCTGTCCGCTCGGTCTACTTGAGGGCGAGCAGCAGCGTGTCCGACGGCGAGCACCACACCGCCCGCGCCTCCCCGAACCCCTGCTCGCGCAGCACGCGCGCGTGCCACTCGGCCGACGGCATGTCACCGTCCGCGTGCTCGCCGTAGATCTCGAAGCGGCGGGCCGTCGGCCCGGCGAGCACCGGGTCCTGCGCCGCCAGCTGCCACCACTCGGCCCAGTCCAGCGCTCCCGCCGCCTTGGCCTGATCCATTCGGAGATGGCGCTGCGCCCGTTCCGCGGCGTTGATCCGGGGCGTGCCGTCGTCGATCATGTGGTCCGCATTCATGAAGAGACCACCGTCGCGGACGAGTCCCGCGACCTGACCGTAGAGGGCCGCGAGGGGTTCACTGTGCAGCCAGTGCAAGGCAGTGGCAGTGAGAACCGCGTCGTACGAGTCGTACGGCAGCCGCGTGGGCCACTGCGGGTCCTTGAGGTCGGCGGAGACGAACGTGACCCGGTCGTCGTCGGCGAAGGTGCCCTCGGCGATGGCGAGGAGGGCCGGGTCGAGGTCGACCCCGGTGCTCACCGCGTCCGGGAAGCGGGCGAGCAGCCGGGCGGTGATGCTGCCGGTGCCGCAGGCGAGGTCGAGGACCCGGGGTGCCGTGCCGACGAGCGCCTCCACCATGTCGAGCATGATCCGGAACCGCTCCTCGCGGTCCGGCATGTACCACTCCTGCTGCCGGTCCCAGCTCTCCTGCCAGGCGCCCCAGTCGGCCCCGGTCGTGGATGTCGTGGTCATCGGCGCGTCCGTCATGGCAACCCTCCACCGCACAAGTCCCGTAATACCCTGGATGCACGACCGGCTGTTACCCGACCGCAGCACCGACCATAGAGCGCCCGCGTAAGGACTACAAGTGGAACTGGCCTATTACTCGGATTACGCCGTCCGGCTCGTCAACAGCGAGGAACCGGCCCGGGGCAAGGACTCCCTGACCTCGGTCGAGGCCGTCCGCGATCTCTTCGGCGGCAACCAGCAGGCCGCCCGGCGCGCCACCGACGCCGACCTCACCCGCTTCCGCTCGGTCCGGGCCCGGCTGCGCGCGGTCTTCGAGGCGGCCGACAAGGGCGAGGAGACCCTCGCCGTGGACCTGCTGAACTCGCTCCTGCTGGAGTTCCCGGTCAGCCCGCAGATCTCCGGGCACGACTTCCGGGACGACGACGGCCGCCCGCTGTGGCACATGCACCTGGCCGACCACCCCTCCAACGCCACCGCCGGCTACACGGCGATCGCGGCGATGGGCCTGGCCTTCCATCTCACCGAGTACGGCGTCGACCGGCTCGGCCTGTGCGAGGCGGCGCCGTGCCGCAACGCCTACCTCGACACCTCGACCAACCGCTCCCGGCGCTACTGCTCGGACCGCTGCGCGACCCGCGCCAACGTGGCCGCCTACCGGGCCCGCAAGCGCCTGGAGGCGGAGCGGCCCGAACGGTCCGAAGACAGCACCGGCCTGGCGGCCGAGACCGCCCAGCGCACCAGCGCCAGCGGCGAACGCTGACCCGCCTGCCGCGGCCGCCAGCGGAACAGGGCCCGGCCGAGGATGAGCTCCTCCGGCACGGTCCCGTAGTCCGTGCTGTCCCCGCCCGCGTACGCGTTGTCCCCGAGCACCCACCAGCCGCCCTCGCGCGGCTCCACGGCCCGCTTGACGACCAGCAGGTCCTGCTGGAAGGGGTGGAGCAGGACGACGACGTCACCGGCCCGTACCCGCGCCCCGTACCGCACCAGAAGCTGATCCCCCTGGTACAGCGTGGGCACCATGGACGGGCCGGTCACCTCGGCCAGTCCGAAGAGCGCGGCGCCCCTCCCCCGCTCGGTCTCCTGCGACAGCTCCGGCATCCCCGGCACCTCCCCGGTCCGTTCCTCCACCAGTCTCAGTCTGACCCTGGACTTTTGTCCTAAGCCCATGGGGGCACTCGCGAAATCAGGCTTCCCAGGGAGTAATGTCCCACCTGAGAAGACGATCACGAGGAAGGAATGCTCCATGCTTTCCCGCCTGTTTGCCCCCAAGGTCAAGGTCAGCGCGCACTGCGACCTGCCCTGCGGTGTGTACGACCCGGCCCAGGCCCGCATCGAGGCGGAGTCGGTGAAGGCCGTGCAGGAGAAGATGGCCGCCAACGACGACCCGCACTTCCAGGCGCGCGCCACCGTCATCAAGGAGCAGCGCGCAGAGCTCGCCAAGCACCACGTCTCGGTGCTCTGGAGCGACTACTTCAAGCCCCCGCACTTCGAGAAGTACCCCCAGCTGCACGTGCTGGTGAACGACACCCTGAAGGCCCTGTCCGCCGCCAAGGCGTCCACGGACCCGAAGACCGGCGAGAAGGCCCTCGAGCTCATCGCCGAGATCGACAAGATCTTCTGGGAGACCAAGAAGGCCTGATCTTCGATCATGTCCTCTGACCTGCGATTACTTAGGTTGCAGTGTCTCTCCGACCGCACCCGGACCGCAGGCCGCCGAACACGGCGGCCATGACGGTCCGGGTGCGGTCTTCTTCGCCCGGCCGCAGGTCGAGGACGAGCCGGGCCTGCTGGATGCTCGCCCCGCCGACGATGAGGGCGGGGGCGAAGAAGCGGCGCAGGTCGTGGGTCACCATGTGCGGTGGCTCGACGGGTCTGCGGCCCTCGCGCGGCAAGGGGCGGCCGTGGCACAAGGTGAGCGGCGGCGGGACAACGCCGTTCGTCCTCGCCCGGCGCCGGGAACCGATGAGCATGGCCGCGGAGATCCAGTGGTCCCTGCTGTCGCCGCCGGCGATGTGCGTCCCCCATGCAGCGGTGGCCGGGATCCTGGAGCCCGCCTACAGCGGCGCAGGCGACAATTCGACTACGCCCTCAACGAGGACATCCTGCACCTGGCCATAGTCGATGCGATGGGGCCACGGCCCGGACGCCGCCACGATGGTGGCCTCCGCCCTCGGGGCCTACCGGTACGCCAGACGTGCCGACATCGGACTTAGTGAGTTCCTTTGGGCGGGTTCACTTCTCCGTACGGTGCCACGGCCACGGCCGCCAGCGCCGGGGACGGCCGAAGGACAAGGTCGCCATGCGGTCATCGTGGCTCGCGGTGAACAGCTGAATCACGATCACGCCCAAGGCGATCATCGCGAGGAGCACGCCCACCGTCGCAAAGGTGTCCATGTCCCTCACACTCCTACTGCCGGGGTCGGCGCGAGGCGGACAGCCGATTCGGCAGGAGTACGTGAGGCCGGGTGGCGGGCGGCATGTCCGCCTTCGGAGTCCCAGACCGCCTCCCGGCGCGAGTCCGAGTCGACCGCTGCCTCTGCCGCGGCCCGGAAGCGTCCGGCCTCATGGATCAGGCCGGTCGCCGTGAGGCTCCGCGCCGGGTCGGTGGCCGTGGCCATCAGCCGGGCCGCGGTGACCGGTGCTGTCTCCGGTGGGATCACCAGCAGGTCCCAGCGGCCGACGGTGTAGGAGAGCAGCAGCAACTTGTGCGGATCCTGCTCGGCCTCGAACCAGCCGACGTGCACCACGTGCCCGTGGACGGGCACCTTTCGCGGGATGACCGGCCAGAACGTGGGGTTCACCGCTACTCGGGTGATCCGCCCCCACAGCGGGTCGAGGACCTCGATGAGTGCCGGAAGCTCCGCCTTCAGGTTGCGGGAGCGGGGCCACCAGGCACCGTCGATCAGGGCCGGAGCGGTGTCGGCGGGTGCCAGCACGAGTCGGGGCGGCAACGAAGAAGGGGCCCGCTCCTCGACCGCGGGCGTCAACAGCATGGTCGCGGTCATGATGCGGACCCAACCCCGGGCCTGTCACGGCCGACCCGGTTGTCGTGAATCACCGAGAACGACCCGGCGTGGAAGCCGGTGTACGAGATGCTCTCGGTAATCACCAGGATACTCCTCGTCGAGGCCCTGCGGACTGACGGGGAGCGACGGACTGAACGGAACACGAGGAACGCTTCCCACGTAAACGGCCGAGGAGTGCTGGACCAGGGGATGCGAGCCGTCGGGCGTGAGACCGGTCCGGCAACCGGCATACGACACGCCCCGGCACCCGCAGCGCGGCCCCGCCGGTGCAGACAGCCGCTTCGCCGATGCAGAGTCGTCTCCGCAACCGCCCTGGCGTGTGCGGAGTACGGTGGACCGCACCGAGGGCATTTCGCACGCCGGCTTCCACGCCGGGTCGTTCTCGGCGAGAGATGAATCCCGGGTCGCCGCGAAGGCGGCCCGGAGACGGGTCCGCATCATGTCGGCGACCTTGCACCGCCCCCTGCCACACCACGAGCCCGTCGCGCCCCCGGCTGCGCGTCTCGCACTGAAGACCGACGACGGCACGTCACGCGGCCTCCTGGAGGGTCCCCGGCGGCCCCGCTCCCGTGAGCTGCTGAGCCGGCTGCCCGCGCTGATCCACCGGCTCGACATCGAGCACGCGGAGAGGATCGCCGTGCACCGGTACGGCGGCGCCCTGCCCGGCGACCCGCGTTGCGGCACCGACGCGGCACGACCCCCTGCGGGACCACCGATGTCCAAGTCGCCGACCGTCGGCGATCGACGTGACCATCGCGACGGGGGCCGTGGCCGCTTCCCACCGCGCCGCCGCCGCGACCGCACCACTCACCACGGGTGACCAGGCGATGCCCCTGGTCCGGCGCACCGACCGGCGGCGCGGCCCGTACCGACGTGCTTCGGCCCTGCCTCACGAACCGATGCACGCCCATGCGGGAATCTCGACCGACGGGTCCCCGCCCCACGTGGTCCTCGTCCCGAGGAGCAGCACATGCAGGCCCTGATCGTTCTCATCGTCGTGATCGGCCTCCTGGCCGTCCTGACCCTC
The DNA here is from genome assembly GCF_053611985.1 of Streptomyces sp. NPDC054770. Classification (NCBI taxonomy): domain Bacteria; kingdom Bacillati; phylum Actinomycetota; class Actinomycetes; order Kitasatosporales; family Streptomycetaceae; genus Streptomyces; species Streptomyces sp. NPDC054770. Next base: position 66,515 of record NZ_JBSHBL010000050.1, on the reverse strand, counting down.
GCCTTCTCCGTGAGGGTCGTCAAGCAGTACGAGAAGGGGGTGCTCTTCCGCTTCGGCCGACTCGTCGGAACACGCTCACCGGGGCTGCGGTTCATCATCCCGTTCGTCGACGTCCTGCACCGGGTGTCGCTGCGGGTCGTCACCATGCCGATCCAGTCCCAGGGCATCATCACCCGGGACAACGTGAGCGTGGACGTGTCGGCGGTCGCCTACTTCCGGGTCGTCGACGCCGTGAAGTCGGTCGTCGCCGTCGAGAACGTCAACGCGGCGATCAACCAGATCGCCCAGACGACCCTGCGGAAGGTCGTCGGCCGGCACACGCTCGACGAGACGCTGTCGGAGACGGACCGCATCAACCTGGACATCCGCCAGATCCTCGACGTCACCACCGTCGACTGGGGTGTGCAGGTCACGCTGGTCGAGCTCAAGGACATCCAGCTGCCCGACACCATGAAGCGCGCCATGGCCCGCCAGGCCGAGGCCGAGCGGGAGAAGCGGGCGAAGATCATCAATGCGGAGGGCGAGTCGCTGGCCGCGGCAGCGCTCGGCGACGCCTCGGACACCATGATGGCCCACCCGCTGGCCCTTCAACTGCGCAACCTGCAGAGCCTGGTGGAGATCGGTGTCGACCAGAACACCACCGTCGTCTTCCCAGCCCCCCTCATGAGCACGATCGGCGAGCTCGGCGCCTTCCTCGCCCGGGAAACCGCGGCCGCCGCACCCGCCGCGGCGGCGGCACTGGCCGGCACCGGCCGCACCGACAAGTCCCTCAGCCCGGCCGGCACCGCACCCGGCACCGCAGCGTGACCCGACCACGCCCCGCATCATCACCGCGTACCGCGGCGGTGGTGCGGGCGAGCGATCCGTGCCACCAGGGCAGACTCGTGGCCGACGTCTGTCGCGCGCGTCCCCCGGGCATCGGCCGATGATGGGAGTACGGCCGAACACGCGGAGCTGATCATGACGGGTTGGCGGGTCAGGGACTACACCCAGGACGATCTCGAAGCCCTGATCCGAGTCGACATGGAGAGCGGCCCGGCCGAGGAGCCGCCGCTCTTCCCGCTCTCGGACGCCGTGACGGCTCTCCAGGCCCGCCACCCCGCGGTGGTGGCCACGGCAGACGACGCGCTGATCGGCGCCGCGGTGAGCAGGGTGGAGAGCGAACAGGCATGGATCCTGCGCATCTGCATGGCGCCCGGCTGGCGGCAGCGCGGGCTGGGCAGTGCCCTGATCACCGCCCTCGAGCAACGGCTCTTCGCCGTCGGCGTCCGGGCGGTGCACGCCGCCCTGCCCGAGGGCGGGACCGGTGCCGCCGCTCTGCGCAACTGCGACTTCGGCGCCCGCCCGGGGCTGGTCTTCTTCGAGAAGCGCGGGCCGGTGACCCCGCAGTCGGCCGGCACTCTGTCCTCGCTCGGAGCGGAACTGCCGCCGGGGGGACTGTGGCAGAAGGTCGCGGGCATGCAACGGGAGAAGCAGCTCATCGAACGGCGCCTGGTCCTGCCGCTGGCCCATCCCGAACTGGCTGCCCAGCACGGAGTGGAACTGCCGCGGGCGGTGATGCTGTTCGGCCCGCCCGGGACCGGCAAGAGCACATTCGCGCACGCGATCGCCAGCCGCCTGGGATGGCCCTTCCTCGAACTGTTCCCCGCCCGTCTGGCCGCCGAGTACGGCCTGGCGACCGGGCTGAGCCGGCGCTTCGACGAGATCGCCCGGCTCGACCACGTCCTGGTCTTCATCGACGAGGTCGAGGAGATCGCCGGCGAACGCGGCGGCGCGGACGCGACCGCTGTCGGCGTCGTCAACGAACTGCTCAAGGCGATCGTCCGGTTCCGGAGCCAGGACGGACGGCTGCTCGTCTGCGCCACGAACAACGTGACCACGCTGGACTCCGCGTTCCTGCGACACGGCCGCTTCGACTACGTGCTGCCGATCGGCCCTCCCGACCACACCGCCAGGACCGCGCTGTGGGAGAGCTACCTGGCCCGAGCGGGCGCGCGGGCCGACAGCGCGGTTCTCGCGTCCGCCAGCGAGGGGTTCACCCCCGCCGACATCGCCCATGCGGCGCGCACCGTCTCCCAGGCCCGGTTCGAGCGCACCTTCGACACCGGAACCCGGACCGCCCCCACCACCGACGATTACCTGGACACGATCAGCGACACCAAGCCCACGGTCAGCGCCGCCATGGCCCAGGATTTCGCCCAGCAGACGGAGAGGTTCGCCCGCATCTAGCGTCCGGGCCGACGGGGAGTCGATCTGCGACGGACCTGTCAGGCCGACGCAGGTGGCGTGTCAGTGCCCGTATCGATGAGGATCTGTTCGGTCTCGGTGATGTCGTCGGCCCGTACGGCCCTGGCCATCGCGGCGCGTGCCGCGTCGGGCGACGTGTCGGGAGGGACCAGCAGCAGGGAGAAATGGTCCCGGTCACCTCGGGTGATGAGGACGGTGTCGTCACCGACCGGGAAGGAATCGATGTGGACGACTCGGCCGTCGACCATCACCCGCGTCGGCAGTCCGTCCCAGGCACTGCCGTCCAGACCCACCTGGGTGACAGGTCCGAGGTGCTCGGTCAGCGCGGAGATCAGCGAGGGGAGTTCAGCACCGATGTCCCGGGACCGCGGCCACCATGCGCCGTCCAGGAGTCCCTCGCGTGAGTGGGTCGTCTGCAGCCGCAGCAACGCCGTGCCCGGTTTCACCGAACGGTGGACAGCGTCCGGCAGGAGCCTGGGGAGGTCGGGGGTGTCTGTGTCGGCCATGGTGTCCGCCCGTTCCAGGCCATTGCACGTGAGCGTGTGCCGACCTGCTTCTCACATTACGTCAAGGGATTAATCCGACATCGGTCATCCTTGCGAAGGCTCACTCCGGTCCGAGAAGCCGACGCAGCGACTCAGCCACGCCCTTCCTCTTCTGTCTCCATCTGCCGGATCCCCTGGTGCGTCAGCGTGATCATCGCGGGCGTGTTGCCCCTCCCCCAGTCCACGACGACCCAGCCTTCGCCCGCCAGATACATACAGGCTGCGGCCATGTCCTGCTCGGGTATGCCGAGGTCGGTGCGGAGCTTCGTCCCCTCGACACCCAGGAGGCGATTGCCTTCGGCGGCTTGGTACAGAGCCTGCATGATCCTCTCGCGGTACGTCTTCCGGTCTCGCAATATCGCCATGACGTGCCTTCCTCCACCTCCCCCGGTCGGGCCCGAGTCGATGTCATCCGCGGTCGCTGTCGCCGTTGGGCGTGTCGGTGGTCCCGTCCGCAGCCCGTCGGCGGTGCCTCCGGAGCCGGCGGCCGATCCCCGGCAGAGCATCGCTGTAGTGGAAGGCAGCGATCCGTTCGCCGTGCTGTGCGTTGAGCCGGTGGATGAGAACGACTCCGACGGCGATCACGACGAGCAACACCGCGACGGCGATGAGAGTCATGGTCCTCTCACCTCCGTTGACGGGCGGGCAGACACCCTGTCGAATCTCGTGAGCCGGGACAGGGGCGAGCCCGGACGTGCTCCGCCATCGGTCTCCCACGCTTCTTCTCTGCTTCGGGCATCGATCCTCTCTGCTGCTCCCTCCCGGGCCGGGGCATCGATGTCGGCGCCGACCATCAGCTGCGCGGCGGCGTCCGCTCCGGTTTCCAGCGGAATCACCAGCACGTCCCGACGGCCATCAGCGGAGAAAAGGGTGAGTCTGTGCGGATCCTGCTCCTCGGTGGACCAGCCCACGTGCACCGTGTGCCCGGCGACGGACACCCAACGCGGGATGGCAGGCCAGTGGACCGGGTTCAGCGTGATACCCGTGATGCGGCCCCAGAGGTCGCCCGATGCCGCCGTCAAGGGTGGCAGCTCACGGGTGAGTGCACGGGAGCGAGGCCACCACATGCCGTCCAGCCCGCCCGGCCCGGGCGTCAGGGACAGCCGAACCGGCGGCGCGGGCCTGCTCGAAGTCGTACGGTCAATGGTCACGGGCATGCCGCGGACCCATCCCCGGGCTCATGGGTGCGACCCGGCGTTGTCGATCACCGGAAACGGCACCCGCAGCGGAGCCGGTGCGCGAAAAACTCCCGGTGCCTTCACGGTACTCCGCCCGCCGGCCCTAGAGGTCGTGGATGACCTGGCATTTCCCTGCCTTCGAGACCTGATCCCGGGTGCCCCAGGCGCACCCGGTCAGAGCCAGTCCTTGCGCTTGAACGTCAGATAGAGCACGACGGACAGGACCACGATGACGGCAGCGGAGGTGATGAATCCCGACTCGCGGCCGAAACCGGGATAGGGGAGGTTCTGGCCGTAGTAGCCGGTGATCGCGGTGGGTACGGCGATGATCGCGGCCCAGCTCGTTACCTTCTTCATGATCAGGTTCATGTTGTTGGCCTGGACCGAGAGGTTCGTCTCCATGACCGAGGCCACCAGGTCCCGCAGCGACTCCGTCCATTCCGTGGCACGCAACACGTGGTCGTAGACGTCCTGGTAGTACGGGACGAGAGGGGCGGTGATCACGTGCAGGCCCGGGCGCATGAGTGTGTTGACCACCTCCCGCATCGGGAGCACGACGCGGCGCAGATGGACGAGCGATTTGCGCAGTGCGTAAGCCCGGCGTTGCACGGCTTCGATCTCACGGCGTCCGGCCACGAAGAGCAGACCCTCCAACTCCTCGATGCCGTCGTCCAGTTGCTGGACCGCGGCGAAGTGGCCGTCCACGAGATGGTCGAGCAGGCCGTGCAGCAGGAATCCGACACCGTGGCCGGCCAGGTCCGGGCTCTCGTCCCAGCGGCTGACGACGTCCTCGATGTTGAAGCCGTCGTCCTTGCGGACGGTGATCATGGCCTGGCCGGTGAGGAATACGGCGATCTCGCTGTACGACAGTTCCGCATCGTCCGAGCTGACGGTGACGGAATAGGCGCTGAGGAACTCGTGGGTGCGATAGCGGTCGAGTTTCGGCCGCTGCCCACGCTGCGCGGCGTCCTCCAGAGCAAGTTGGTGGATGCCGAACTCCTCACCGAGCATGGAGAATTCGGCGGCACCGGGCCGGTACAGGTCGAGCCACAGGACCGCCGCCGGATCGGCGAGATACGCGGATACGTCACTGGCTGGAAAGCCCTCCAGGGCGAGAGTGCCGTCGTGATACAGCCGGGTACGCGTCACCATGACCCGAGGCTAGTGTCTTGCGCCCCGATCATGCCGCTTCGCCCCAATCGCCAGCGTGGCAGGCTCCCGACATCACCGGACGGTCGGCGCACCCGCACACATGCTCCGGCCAATACCGCAACGAGACGTACGGCGCCCCAACGGTCCCGCGAACGGGACAGCAGGCCGCACACAGTCCGCAGGACACCCGATCAGGACCGTCACACCCCGTCGCCGGCAATCGACAAAAGGGCGGGCCAGCGACCCACAGGAAGATCCCCACAGGTCACCGACCCGGCCTATTGCCGGTGTGCCGGAGGGTTCGGGTGCGGTCTTTTTCCGAGGTACGGCCTATGAGGCGGCGGCCAGTTCCTTGAGTGGGGCGCCGGTCAGGCGGCAAATGCGCCACTCGTCCAGGAACTCCGCGCCGAGCGACCGGTAGAAGCCGATCGCCGGGTCGTTCCAGGCCAGCACCCACCACTCGAAGCGCTCGAAGCCGCTGCGCAGGCAGAGCGCGGCGAGGGCGGCGAGCAGGGCCCTGCCGTGGCCGGCGGCGCGGGCGTGCGGGCGTATGTAGAGGTCCTCCAGGTGCATGCCCCGGGTTCCGGTCCAGGTCGAGAAGGTCGGGAACCACAGTGCGTAGCCCGCGAGTTCACCCGTGGTCTCGTCCTCGGCGACCAGCGCGTAGGCCGCCGGGTGGGGGCCGAACAGCGCTTCGCGGAGCTGGTCCTCGGTGGCCCGGGCCTGCTCCACGGCCCGTTCGTACGCGGCGAGTTCGCGGATCATGGCGCGGATCTCGGTGACGTCGTTCTCGGTGGCGGCGCGGATCATGCATGGGATCATGGGTCACCGGGCCGGTGCCTGTCCATCGGGTCGCGCCCGCTCCCCCGGTGGCGCGGTGAGGGTGGCGAGGCGGGCGGTGTGCCGGTGGAAGGAGACCGTCTTGGTGACGGCCTGGAGCAGGTTGGCCGCGGCCAGGGCGGACCACAGACCGGGCAGTCCGGCCGCGTCGGCGACCGGGACGGACACCGCGGCCAGGATCCCGAACCACACCGCCGTCGACACCAGGCTCGGCCCGGCGCGCTTGAGCCCGACGAGCCCGAAGCCCGCGACCGCCTGCAGGGCGTCGGTGACCACCACGGCCAGGACCAGCGGCAGCAGCCGGAGCACCTGGTCCGCCACGGCCGGGGTCCCGGTGAACAGGTGCAGCACCGGGTCCCGGAACACCAGCAGTACCGTCCCGAGCACGCCGACCGCGGCCAGCGCCACCCGCATGCCGGCCCACACGCTGCCGCGGACCCGGACGACGTCCCCGCTCCCGACGTACCCGGCGATCAGCGGGACCGTGGCCTGGCCGACCGCCACCGCCGCGGTGAAGACCACGTTCACCAGCGCCTCGGAGACACCGTGCACGGCGGCGCTGTCCGTGCCGATCCGCGCCGCGGCGAAGGTCAGCACCCCGAGCACCGAGAACTTCACCAGCACGGTCGCGCCGAGCGGGATCCCCACCCGGGCCAGCCGCAGGATCAGCCGCGGATCCGGCCGGCCGGGGCGGATGCTCCGGCCCGCCAGCACGGTACGGCGGCGCAGCGCGCGCTGGTTGAGGCCGGCGCTGACCAGGGCGCCGGCGAGCACGGCCAGGCCGGCGCCGGTCAGGCCACGGCTCGGCAGCGGTCCCGGGCCGCCGACCAGCAGCACCGACAGCGTCACGGAGACCGCCGTGCCGATCAGCCCGGACCGCATCACCTGGGCTGACTGGCCGAGGGCGACCAGGACGGACGTCGCCGACGAGCCGACCCCGATCAGCAGCACCCCGGCCGCCAGCAGCCACGGGAACGCGCCGAGCGCGTCGAGGACCTCGGGCCGGACCCCGAACGCGCCGCCGAGCAGCGGCACGGCCGCCACCGCCGCCGCGCACACCCCGCCCACCGCGAACGCCAGCCACATCCCGCCGCGCACCAGCGGCAGCAGTTCCCCGGGATCGTCCCGGTGCGGCGCGACGAACGGCATCACCCCGCGCAGCGCACCCGCCACCGCGGCCGTGGCCGGGCTGAAGACGGCCACCGTGACGGCGAACGCGGCCAGGGAGACGGTGGCATGGCGGCCCAGCAGCGCCGTGTCGACGAGCGAGGCCGCCGACGCGGCGACGGTGGACACGTACAGCGGCAGAGCCGCCCTCGCGATGACGACCGAGGCCGAGAACGCGCCGCCACCGCTCACGCCCGCGCCGCCTGCCCTGTCACACGGTTCCCGGCGCAGCCGTTCACGAGCGCAATGTGGATCACGGAGTCCATCATTGGCCAGCCCGCCAGCGGTGTCGGGCCGATTTCACGCCAACTCGGCGGGCAGGCCCGCGCCCCAGAGGGGCGCGGGCCCGTGTCCACCTGCGGCTCCGCCGCGTGGGCGCGACCAGCCACGACGGTGCCGCGGACGAACGACGCGGCCCGTCGCGGCGGTCCCGGCCCAGAGGTCAGCGCTCGCCGTGGTCGTCCTCGCCGGCCTCCAGCAGGCCGGCCGCCGCGCCCACGATCCGCGGGTCCGGGCTGCCGACGACCTCCTCGTCCTTGTCGGCGTAGTCGAAGCGGGCCAGCACGCTGCGCATGGCCTCGACCCGGGCCCGCTTCTTGTCGTTGCTCTTGACCACGGTCCAGGGCGCGTACTCGGTGTCCGTCTCGCGGAACATCGCGACCTTCGCGGCCGTGTAGTTGTCCCAGAGATCCAGCGAGGCCAGGTCCATCGGGCTGAGCTTCCACTGCCGTACCGGGTCGACCTGGCGGATGGTGAAGCGGGTCCGCTGCTCGCTCTGCGAGACCGAGAACCAGAACTTCACCAGGTCCACCCCGTCGTCCACCAGCATCCGCTCGAACAGCGGGGCCTGGCGCATGAAGCGCCGGTACTGGTCGTCCGAGCAGAAGCCCATGACCCGCTCGACGCCGGCCCGGTTGTACCAGGAGCGGTCGAACATCACGATCTCACCGGCGGTCGGAAGGTGTTCGACGTAGCGCTGGAAGTACCACTGACCGCTCTCGCGTTCCGTGGGCTTCTCCAGGGCCACCACGCGCGCGCCACGGGGGTTCAGGTGCTCCGTGAAGCGCTTGATGGTGCCGCCCTTGCCGGCCGCGTCCCGGCCCTCGAAGACGATGACTATCCGGCGTCCCGTCTCCTTGATCCAGGTCTGCAGCTTCAGCAGCTCGATCTGCTGGAGCCGCTTGTGCCACTCGTACTCCTTGCGCTCCATGCGGGACGCGTACGGGTAGTTCTCCCGCCAGGTGTCGATCGGGGATCCGTCGGGGCGGATGAGTACGGGGTCGTCGGGGTCGCTGTAGTCGACCTTCAGATGGGCCAGGTCGGCCAGGTCGGACAGCAGGTCCGGCGTCGTCATCCAGTCCTCCTCAGCGGCTCGGTGTCTCAGTGGAACTGCGGCACGATCAGATAGATGCTGTACGCCACCACCGCCACGCAGGCCAGGAAGCACAGCCCGGCCTGGGCGACGCCGACGGTGCTGGTGCCGCCCTGCTCCTTGGCCTCCTCGTAGCGGCCGAGCCCGAGGACGCCGAGGGCGAAGACGACCACCACTGCGAATGTAACTCCGATACTCACCGCGGCGACCTGGCCGAGTGCGGTCCAGTCGATGCTCATGGGAACTCCCTCACTCAGGCGGCGGTGCCGACGTGGGACGGGGGCGTGGTGCGGATGGCGACCTCGTGGCCGTCGTTGACGTTCTTCGCGTCGATCGGGTTGCGGCGCGACAGCACGACGATGCCCGCCGCGAGCGCGGCGCCGACCAGCGCGACCACGATCGTGCCGAAGTTGCCGCCGTGCTTGACCGCGGCCGCGGAGATGCCGCCGACCAGCCCGGCGCAGGGCAGGGTGATCACCCAGGCGGCCACCATGCGGCCGGCGACGCCCCAGCGGACCTCCGCGAGCCGCCGGCCGACGCCCGCGCCGAGGATGGAACCGGAGGCGACCTGCGTGGTGGACAGGGCGAAGCCCATGTGGGCGGAGGTCAGGATGACGGCCGTGGAGGCGGTCTCGGCCGCGAAACCCTGCGGGGACTGGATCTCGGTCAGGCCCTTGCCCATGGTGCGGATGATCCGCCAGCCGCCGATGTAGGTGCCGAGGGCGATGGCGAGACCGGCGGTGAAGATCACCCAGACCGGCGGTCCGGCGTCGCCCGGGAGCGCGCCGACGGAGATCAGGGTCAGGGTGATGATGCCCATGGTCTTCTGGGCGTCGTTGGTGCCGTGCGCGAGCGAGACCAGCGAGGCCGAGCCGATCTGCCCGAGCCGGAAGCCCTTGCTCACGGAGTCCGCGCGGCCGCGTGCGGTGAGCTTGTAGGCGCAGTACGTCGCGATCAGCGCGGCGACGCCCGCCACCACCGGTGAGGCGAACGCCGGGATGATGATCTTCTCAAGAACCTTGCTGAAGTTGACGGCGCCGGAGCCCGCGCCGACCCACACGGCGCCGATCAGGCCGCCGAACAGGGCGTGCGAGGAACTGGACGGCAGCCCGACCAGCCAGGTCATCAGATTCCACAGGATCGCCCCCACGAGCCCCGCGAAGATCATCGCCGGAGTCACTTTGGCGTCGTTCACAATGCCGCCGGAGATCGTCTTGGCGACCTCCGTGGAGAGGAAGGCTCCGACCAGGTTCAGAACACCACTGATCAGAACCGCAGTCTTCGGTTTGAGCGCGCCGGTCGCGATGGACGTGGCCATCGCGTTCGCCGTGTCGTGAAACCCGTTGGTGAAGTCGAACGCAAGTGCTGTGACGATCACGACCGCCACGAGGAACGTGATGTGGTCCATTCCTCAATGCAAACAAGCACGGGCCAATTGCGCGAGAACCAGAGGCAAACGCGCGTCCAAAAACAAACCCCCGTTCGTGTGCACGATGTGCGTGCCATGCTGGGCGAATGACCCTGGAGGACCTGCGGCGGCTGCGCCGGGCCCGCGACCGCATGGACCGCGAGTACGCCGAGCCGCTGGACATGGCCGAGCTCGCCCGTACCGCCCTGATGTCCTCCGGCCACTTCCAGCGCAGCTTCCGCAAGGCGTTCGGGGAGACGCCGTACAGCTATCTCATGACCCGGCGGGTCGAGCGGGCCAAGGCGCTGCTCCGCAGAGGCGATCTCACGGTGACGGAGGTGTGCATGGCGGTCGGCTGTACGTCGCTGGGGTCCTTCAGCTCGCGCTTCACCGAGTTGGTCGGGGAGACGCCGAGCGCGTACCGGGCGCGGGACCACGAGGAGAGCACCGTGATCCCGTCCTGCGTGGCCCGCACGTTCACCCGCCCACGCCGCAGGCCGTACTGACCGCATGCGGCCGGCCGCATGGAGCCGGCCGCTCGAAACCGACCGCACGAAACCGGCCGCACGCGCGGCCGGGCGTTTCCTCCTAGCCTGGCCCCATGGACGTAAAACTCGCGCAGTGTTTCATCGCCGTCGACGACCACGACAAGGCACTGGCCTTCTACCGTGATGTTCTCGGCCTGGAGGTCCACAACGACGTGGAGTTCGAGGGGATGCGCTGGGTGACCGTCGGGTCGCCGCAGCAGCCGGGTGTGGAGATCGTGCTGGAGCCGCCGGGCGCCAACCCGGACGCCTCCCCCGCCGACCGGCAGGCCATGGCCGAGCTGCTCGCCAAGGGCATGCTGCGTGGGGTGATCTTCTCCACCACCGACTGCGACGCGCTGTACGAGCGGGTGCGGGAGCACGGCGGCGATGTGATCCAGGAGCCGACGGACCAGCACTGGGGCGTGCGGGACTGCGCGTTCCGGGACCCGGCGGGGAACCTGCTGCGCTTCACGGAACGCCGGGCCGCCGCGTAGCGCGCATTTACGATCACCGCATGAGCATCCGCTGGACGTACGCCTTCGCCGACCGGCCCGCCGCGCACCTCGCCTCCGCCCAGGCGTTCTGGACGGCCGTCACCGGCACCTTCCTCTCCGCGCCCCGTGGCGAGAACGACGAGTTCGTGACGCTGCTGCCGGCCTCCGGAGTCGATGCCTGCGTCAAGCTCCAGGGCGTGGAGTCGGGCCCGGGCGGAGCGCACCTGGACCTCTGCGTCGAGGACGTGCCCGGGCTCGTGAAGCGGGCCCGGGGTCTCGGTGCCGCGACGGTCGCCGAGCACGACGGGTGGGCCGTGCTGCGCTCGCCCGCCGGGCAGTTGTGGTGTGCCGTGCCCTGGCACGGGGAGGCGGTACGGCCGCCGGTCGTGGCGGGCAGCCGGCTGGACCAGGTCAGTCTCGACATCCCGCCGTCCGCGTACGAGGCGGAGACCTCGTTCTGGGCGGAGCTGACCGGCTGGGAGCTGCTGACCGGCTCGCTGCCGGAGTTCCGGGTGCTCAGGCCACCGGCCGGGCTGCCCGTGCGGATCCTGCTCCAGCGGCTGGACGGCGAACAGCCCGCCGCCGCCCACCTCGACCTGGCCTGCGCGGACATCCCGGCGACCCGCGCCCGGCACGAGGAACTCGGCGCCGTGCACGTGGCCGACGGCCGCCACTGGAGCGTGATGCGCGACCCGGCGGGCGGCGTCTACTGCCTGACCGCCCGCGACCCGGAGACCGGCGGCCTCCCGAATCGCGGCTGAGGACCTGGGCCGAGGGCTACGGCCGGGCCCAGGGCTCCACGTCCACCACGGCCGTGACCGGTATCGGTCCGTACACGTGCGGGAACTCCTCGGCGCCCGGCTCCGGCACCTCCCACTTCACCGGGACGCCGACCCGGGCCGGGTCCACGACCAGGACCACCAGCTCGTCCGGGCCGTCGTAGGAGCCGTACAGGAAGTCCGCCACGCGCGGGAGCTGGTCGCGGGTGGAGCAGTGGATGAAACCCTCCTCCTGGAGGGTGCGGCCGCGGGTGGAGAGCTCGTACCTGCCCCGCACGCGGGCCTCCTCCCACAGGGAGCGCTCGGTGATGTGCAGGATGTTCGGGAGTCCGGTCATGCGCTCACGCTACGGGCTGCTCCCGGCGGATCCGGGCGGCGGGGGCCTCGGCGGTGACGCCTCCTGCGGGGCCGGCGGCCCGGCGGGCTCACCGCAGTGGGGGTTGCGGCAGGGGCCGGGGCCCCAGACCGGAACCCACGCACCCAGCGTCTTGTGCCGCCGCACCACCCGCTCGACGGGCTGTCCGCAGACCGGACAGACCTGGTCCTGGCTGTCCATGCCCCCAGCGTAGGCCGGGCCCGGCGGCCACGCGCGCCGCCCGGTGGCTACCGACTGTCGGCTGCCGACTGCCGCCCGTCGGCTATCGGCGGGCCCCGCACACCGTGGGGATGTGCGGGACCCGTCGGACCGGAGTCCCCGGGGCACCGTGCGGGGTCAGGAGCCGCACGGTTCCGGGGACTCCGGGGTCTTCACCTGCTGCGCCGGGTCACGAACTCGGCGAGCGCGAGCAGGCCGTCGGCCGCCTCGGGGCCGGGCACGGCACGGGCGAGTTCCTGCATCGCCCGTGCCATCCGGTCGGCCGCCTCGGACTGCGCCCAGTCACGCCCGCCCGCCCGCTCCACCGCCAGCGCGGTCCGCGCGATCTCGTCGGCGTCGGCCCGCACATGCGGCTCGGCGTACAGCTCGGCGAGTTCGGCGGCGGCCGGGGTGCCGGAGGTGAGGGCCGCGACGACCGGCAGGGACTTCTTGCGGGCCGCCAGGTCCGCGCCGGCCGGCTTGCCGGTGCGCCGGGGATCACCCCATATCCCGATGATGTCGTCGATCAGCTGGAAGGCCAGCCCGGCCTGGCGGCCGAAGCCGTCGAGCGCCGCCACCTCCGCCGCTCCCGCCCCCGCGTACAGCGCGCCCAGGGCGCAGGCGCAGCCGAGCAGCGCCCCGGTCTTGCCCTCGGCCATGGCGAGCACCTCGTCGAGGGTGACCTCGTCGGGCGCCCGGTTCTCCATGGCCGTGTCCGCGTGTTGGCCCGCGCACAGTTCGAGGACGCAGTCCGCGAGCCGGGCGGCGGCCGTCGCGGACGCCGGGTGCGGGTCCTCGGCGAGCAGCCGGAGGGCGAGCGCCTGGAGGGCGTCCCCGGCGAGGATCGCGTCGGCGTCGCCGAACACGGTCCACGCGGTGGGCCGGTGCCTGCGCGAGGTGTCCCGGTCCATGACGTCGTCGTGCAGCAGCGTGAAGTTGTGCACCAGCTCCACGGCGGCCGCGGCCCGGACGGCGGCCGCCCGGGCCGCCGGGCCGCCGAGCGCGTCGGCGGCGGCGAGCACCAGCGCGGGCCGGATGGCCTTGCCCGCGTTGCCGTCCGCCGGGGTGCCGTCCGCGTGCTCCCAGCCGAAGTGGTAGCGCGCGATCCGCCGCATCGAGCCGGGCAACGACGCGATGGCGGTGCGCAGTTCGGGGTCGACGGACGCCCGGACCCGCTCCAGTATCACCGCCGCCTCGGACCCGTCGGGCGACTCCGACCTCCCCGGCGGCAGCTGCGTGGCACGCTGCTGCCGCTCCGTCACGAACTCGGCCATGGCCTCCCCCTCGCGGAGTGCGCGTACGGTGGCGTCTCCGCCACGGCTCGGCACGTACCCCGAGGGTGTACCCGCCCCGGAGGGCGGGGACACGGCCACCAAGTGCGGAAACGTCACCTCCAGCGGCCGATCTCGACGTTCTCCAGCACACCGAGGGCGTCCGGGACCAGAACGGCGGCCGAGTAGTAGGCCGTGACCAGGTAGCTGATGATGGCCTGCTCGTTGATGCCCATGAAGCGGACCGAGAGGCTCGGCTCGATCTCGTCGGGGATCCCGGCCTGCCGCAGTCCGATGACGCCCTGGTTGTCCTCGCCGGTACGCATGGCGATGATCGAGGTGGTCCGGGCCTCGGTGACCGGGATCTTGTTGCAGGGGTAGATCGGGACTCCGCGCCAGGTCGGGATGCGGTTGCCGCCGATCTCGACGGTCTCCGGCACCAGTCCGCGCTTGTTGAGCTCACGGCCGAAGGCGGCGATGGCGCGCGGGTGGGCGAGGAAGAGCTTGGTGCCGCGCCGGCGGCTGAGCAGCTCGTCCATGTCGTCCGGGCTGGGCACACCGTCGTGCGGCTGCAGCCGCTGGTCGTACTGGCAGTTGCTGAGCAGGCCGAACTCCCGGTTGTTGATGAGCTCGTGCTCCTGGCGCTCCTTCAACGCCTCGACGGTGAGCCGCAGCTGATGCTCGGTCTGGTTCATCGGCTGGTTGTAGAGGTCGGCCACGCGGGTGTGGATGCGCAGCACGGTCTGGGCGATGCTCAGTTCGTACTCACGCGGCCGGGCCTCGTAGTCGACGAAGGTGTGCGGGATGTCGGGCTCACCGCTGTGGCCGGCCGCGAGGGCGACCTCCTTCTCGCCGTACTTGTTGGTGCGCTGCTCGGGGATCGCGCGCAGTTCCTGGAGGTGCTCGCGCAGTGAGTCGGCGCGCTCGGCGACCTGCTCGAAGTCCTGCCGGGACAAGGTGAGCACGGTGCATGCCGTGTCCGCGCGGGCGGTGTACTCCCAGATGGCGTCCGGGTCGATCAGGCCGTGCTCGCCGAAGTAGGCGCCGTCGGCGAGGACACCGAGCACCGCGTCGTCGCCGTAGGGGCCGGTGCCGATCTTCTCGACGCGGCCGTGGGCCAGCAGGTGGACCTCGTCCGTCCCGTTGCCGAACGAGGCGATGACCTCGCCCGGGGCGTAGTCGCGCTGCCGGCAGCGCTGGGCCAGCTCCGACAGCACCTCCTCGTCGTCGTACGACCGCAGGACGGGAAGCTCGCCCAGCTCCGCGGGGATGACCTCGACGCGGTCGCCGGTCTTCAGGAAGGTGATACGGCCGTCGCCGACCGTGTAGGTGAGCCGCCGGTTCACCCGGTACGTGCCGCCCTGGACGTCGACCCAGGGCAGCGTCCGCAGCAGCCAGCGGGAACTGATCTCCTGCATCTGTGGCGCGGACTTGGTCGTGGTGGCCAGGTTCCGCGCTGCCGCCGTGTCCAGAGACTGCTGCGGCTTGCCCTGATCCGTGCGGACCTCTTCGCCTACCGACATAAGGAAATGCCCTCCCATACCTGCGCGGGCGCCGAACTGCCCACGCATCGGTCTCACGGGCCACCCTGTCATCACGGAGCGTGCCGGGACCATTACCCGAAAGAGCGGGAATAGATCATCGGACTACTGGGCATGCCGATGCATCACCCCTCCTGCCGCCCCTTGATATGCCGACTTGTCCGGATCGACTCGCACAGGATCCGAACAAGTTCAACCGGGCCTGGCCCGGAAAGCCTGACTTCTGTAGAAAGCCCAGAAGATCCGGAAAATTCGGATAGTTCAGAACGGACATAGTTCAGACCGGACAGTTCAGACCGGACACTTCAGAAGCGAAGGAGGCGGTCATGGCCCCACCCATGTCCGCGGGCGCTTTCCTCGACGCGTTGCGGGACGAGGGCGTCACGGTCGTCGAGGTCGGCGACTGGAGAGAGCACAACCGGAACCACAAGGGCCCCTGGGGGCCCGTGCACGGCGTGATGATCCACCACACGGTGACCCACGGCGCCGAACGCACGGTCCGGATCTGCCGTGACGGCCACCCCGGTCTCCCCGGCCCGCTGTGCCACGGTGTCATCACCAAGGACGGCACGGTCCACCTCGTCGGCTACGGCCGCGCCAACCACGCCGGCCTGGGCGACGACGACGTGCTGCGCGCGGTGATCGCCGAGAAGGCCCTGCCCCCGGACGACGAGGCGAACACCGACGGCAACCGGCACTTCTACGGCTTCGAGTGCGAGAACCTGGGCGACGGCGAGGACCCCTGGCCCGAGGCCCAGCTGGAGGCGATCGAGAAGGTGGCCGCGGCGGTGTGCCGGCGGCACGGCTGGTCGGAGCGGTCGGTGATCGGGCACCTGGAGTGGCAGCCGGGAAAGGTGGACCCGCGCGGCTTCTCGATGGCCTGGCTGCGCGACCGCGTCCGGGACCGGCTGAAGTGAGCCGGCCCGGCCGCCCCGGGCGACAATGACGACGTGACCAGCGCCGACATACTCGCTCCCCGGCTCCCCTCCCCGCTCCAGGAGGTGACCGACGACCGGTTCGCCCGGCACGGCGTCCGGCTCCTCCTCAAGCGGGACGACCTGATCCACCCGGAGCTGATCGGCAACAAGTGGCGCAAGCTGGTCCCGAACATCGAGGCGGCGGCCGGCCGGCCGGTGCTCACGTTCGGCGGGGCGTACTCCAACCACCTGCGCGCCACGGCCGCCGCGGGCCGTCTCCTCGCCTTCCCGACGGTGGGCGTGGTGCGGGGTGAGGAACTGGCCGGCCGGCCGCTGAACCCCTCGCTGGCGCGGTGTGCGGCCGACGGGATGCGGCTGCACTTCATCGACAGATCGACATACCGGCGCAAGGCCGAGCCGGATGTGCTGGCCGGTCTGCTGCGGGCGGCGGGGGCCGAGGGCGCGTACGTGGTGCCGGAGGGCGGCAGCAACGCGGCCGCGGTACGCGGCTGCCGGGACCTCGGCACGGAACTGCGGGAGCGGGCCGACGTGGTGGCGATCGCCTGCGGGACCGGGGGCACGCTCGCCGGGCTGGCGGCCGGGCTGGGGGCGGGGCAGCGGGCGTTGGGGGTACCGGTGCTGAGGGGCGGGTTCCTGGAGGGGGAGATACGGCGGCTCCAGGAGGAGGCGTTCGGCGGACGGCGCGGGCAGTGGTCGCTCGACGAGCGGTTCCACTTCGGCGGGTACGGGCGTACGGCACCGGAACTCGACGCCTTCGCCGAGGACTTCGAGGAACGGCACGGGGTGCGGGTGGAGCGGCTGTATGTCGCCAAGTTGCTGTACGGGCTCGCCGAACTGGCCCGGGAGGGCGGCCTGGGGCGGGGCACGGACGTGGTGGCGGTGCTGACGGCCTGATCAGCCTGCGGGCCTGGGCCTGAGGAGTTTCCGGAGCTTCTGGGCCTGGCGTTTCCGGTTCATCGCCGAATAGGTGTCGACCAGGGCGCGGATGGTGTTCTGGATGTCGGGCTGGTCCGCCCCGCGGTGCAGCCGCTGCCGCCGCAGGGTGGTTTCGAGCAACCCGGCCGCCGCGGGATAGGCGCGCTGGGCGTGCAGGGTCATGGCGAGGCTGGTGGCCGCGGCGAGCGTGTCTGGATGGTCGCCGCCCAGCGTGCGGCGGGACCGGGCGAGCGTGTCCTCGTCCAGTTGGCGGGCCTCGGCGAGCTCGCCGCGTTCGCGCAGGACGCCGACCAGGGTGACGGCCGTGGCGAGCGTGGCGGGGTGGTCCTCGCCCAGCACCACGCGGCGCCGCTCGTACGTGTCCGCGGCGACCCTGCGGGATGCGTCGCTCTCGCCCAGGCCGTAGAGAGCGAGCACCAGCGCGAGCGCGATCTCCAGGGTGTCGGGGTGGTCGTCACCGTGGTTGCGCCGGCAGCGGTCGTGCGCCTCGTCGAGCAGCTGCCGGGCCGCACGGTAGTGGCCCAGCTGGACCAGGGTGCTGGCGAGGCCGTGCATCGCCCTGAGCGTGTCCAGGTGGTCGTCGCCGAGGATCCGGCGGCAGTGGGCGAGCGTCTCCTCCATCAGCCGGCGGGACTCGGTGTACTCACCGAGTGCGCGCAGGTTGGTGGCGAGGGCGCCCACCACCTGGAGGGTGTGCGGATGGTCGACGCCGAGCACCCGGCGCAGCCGGGCCACGGTGTCCTCGTTGATGCGGCGGGCCTCGGCGTACCGGCCGGACAGGGTGAGCGCGGTCCCCCGGTGGCTGGCGGACTGGAGCGTGTCGGGGTGGTCCTCGCCGAGGACGCGGCGCCGCCGGTTGAAGGCGTCCTCGCTGATGCGCTCCGCCGCTTCGCGCTCACCGAGGGCGAACAGGATCGCCCCGAGGTCGTTGGCCGACTGGAGGGTGTCCGGGTCGTCGTCCCCGAGCAGCCGCCGGCGCCGGTCGTAGGTGTCCTCGATGATGGGCCGCGCGCTGCGGAAGTCGCCGAGATCCGAGGTGGCGTGGCCCAGGTACTGGGCGCAGAACAGGACCTCGGGGTCGTCGGGCCCGAGCCGGGTCGCCCAGGTCTCGCGCAGCCGGCCGGCGAGGCCGGCCGCGGGCCTGGGCTGTCCGCTGCGGATCAGGAAGTGGATGGCCTCGACGAGGGTGGAGCGCAGCCCGGGCCGGTCGGCGACGTCGAAGTGGGCCGTGGTGAGGTGCGCGGTCAGGCTCGCCCAGGCGCCCCAGTTGCCGGGGTCCAGCGCGTCGCCCGGTGCGGCCGCGGCCAGCACGGCCGCCGCGTCGCTGCGGACGGCCTCGCCGCGCGCCGGGTCGGTGTGGTCCCGCAGCACCGCCTGGGTCAGCCGGTGCACCTGGAACGTGTGGGAGTCGGTGCGGGCCAGGCCGTAGTCGCTCAGGTACCTGAGGGTCTGCCCGGGACCCATCAGGTCGTCCGGATCACCGGGGATCGTGGTCATCCGGGGGCGCGCCTCCTCCAGCCACCTGGTGGGGATCGGTTCGGGCCCCAGGAAGGCCGCGACCCGCAGCAGTGCGGCCGCGTCGGGGTGGTGGTCGGCGAGGCGCCTCGCGGCGATCTCGACGGTGCCGGCGAGCGAGGCCGGATAGTCCGGGGCGTCGCCCGCCTCCAGTACCCGTACCGTCTTCTCGTCCAGGAGCCGCCGGTACCGCTCGACGGTGGTGCCGCTGCCGATCACGCCCGCCGCCTGGGCGAGGGCCAGCGGGAGGTCGCCCAGGTCCTTAGCGAGGGCCTCCGCCTGGTCGTGCGTGATGCCCTGGACCCGGGTCGTGAGGTAGGCGAGGGAGTCGTCCCGGGTGAACACGTCGAGGGCGGTCCGGCGGGCGATGTGCCGCCAGTTGGGGTTGCGGGAGGTGATCAGCACGTGTCCCGGCCCCTCGGGCAGCCAGCGCTCGATCCGGTCCGGGTGCTCCACGTTGTCGAGGACGAGCAGCCACCGCGGTCTGCCGCGGAGGTCGTCCAGGAGGAGACGGGCGTTGCGCTCGGCGCCCGCCTCGGCCAGGGCGACGCCCAGCCGCTCGGCCAGCTCCGCGTAGTAGACCGGCAGCTGGTCGGACTGCTCGGCGTCGATCCACCACACCACGTCGTACTGGCTTGCGAACCGGTGCGCGTACTCCACCACGAGCTGTGTCTTGCCGATGCCGCCCATCCCGTGCAGCGCGTGCACGACGGACAGCCCGCCGTCCAGCAGCCCTTCCCGCAGCGCGACGATCACCGCCTCGCGGCCGGAGAAGTCGGGATTGCGCCGCCGTACGTTCCACACCGGCGGTCGTTCGGCGCGCCCCGGCAGCTGGGGCTTCTCCTGGTCCGGTGCGGCCGGCGCGGCGCCGTCCGGCGGGAAGGCCGGTGAACTGCTCGGCCGTACCGCCCCGTTCACCGCCTCCCGCAGGGCGCCCAGGGCGGCCGGCTCCGCCTTGCCGTGCAGGTCGGTGCGCACCTTCGAGGCGAGCAGCGGGCCGACGTCCGCGTCGGTCAGCGGCTCGACCGCGAGCGGGATCATCCGGTCCCGCCGGGCCAGCGCGGCCGTCCGCTCGTCGGTGGACCAGCGCCCCTCCGCCGCGAAGTAGGCCCGGGAGAGCACCGCCACCACCGCGTCCGCCGAGGTCAGCGCCTCGTCCATGCGCTGCACGAAGTCGTCGCCGGTGCGCCAGTCCCAGACGTCCAGGATCACCGTGTGGCCGGCCTGCTCCAGGTGCCACCCGACCCACTCGGCCCACGCACGGTCGGCGCCCGCGTAGCTGATGAAGAACCGCTGCGCGTGCGCGTTGGTGTCGGTCATCGGTCCCCCCGGGCCACCCTGGTGCGACGTTCCGGCCGCGTCGCTCCCATGATTGCCCGTCAGCCCGGCGTCAGGGGGTGAATACGCCGACTCACCCGGCCTCCCGGTACGCGGCCGCCTCCTCCAGGTCCAGCCGGCGCAGCAGGGTCCGCAGCATCTCGTCGTCGATGTAGCGGTGGTCGCGGAGCCGGACGAAGACCGTGCGTTCGGCGCTGATCATCTCGCGGGAGA
The DNA here is from genome assembly GCF_053611985.1 of Streptomyces sp. NPDC054770. Taxonomy (NCBI): domain Bacteria; kingdom Bacillati; phylum Actinomycetota; class Actinomycetes; order Kitasatosporales; family Streptomycetaceae; genus Streptomyces; species Streptomyces sp. NPDC054770. The sequence goes on along the minus strand of NZ_JBSHBL010000050.1, from coordinate 46,480 downwards.
GGCGGCGGTAGGTGTCGTCGACCGACTCGCCGGTGATCGGGTTGGTCTGGCCGAGGCGCTCCCAGACGGCGTTGCGGCGGCGCTCCAGGACCATGCGGAGGCGGTCGGCGAGCGGTGGGGGCAGATCGTTGCGGTCGTCGGCGAGGAGTTCGTCGAGGCGGGACTCGGCCGCGCGGGAGGCCTGGGCCTGGGCGTTCGCCTCGGCGAGGGTCTCGGCCTGGGTGTCCCGGGCCGGGAACTTCATCAGGCGGATCAGCGGGGCGAGGCTGAGGCCCTGCACCACCAGGGTGCCGATGACCGTCGTGAAGGTCAGGAAGAGGATCAGGTTGCGCTGCGGGAAGGGGCCGCCGCCGTGCACGGTGAGCGGGATCGAGAAGGCGATGGCCAGCGAGACCACGCCCCGCATGGCCGCCCAGCCGGCGACCGCCGGGCTTCGCCAGGTGGGGTTGTCCTCCCGCTCGCGGATCCGCCGGGACAGGATGCGCGGCAGGAAGGCCGCCGGGTATATCCATACGAACCGGGCCGCCACCACGACCAGGAAGAGGGCGAACGCGTACCAGGCGGCGTCGATGCCCTCGTACGCGCCGAGGCCCTTGAGGACGACCGGCAGCTGCAGTCCGATCAGCGCGAAGACCGCCGACTCCAGCACGAACGCCACCATGCGCCATACGGCCTCCTCCTGGAGGCGGGTGGCGAAGTCGACCTCCCAGGCACGGTGGCCGAGGTAGAGGGCGACCACGACGACCGCCAGCACGCCGGAGGCGTGGAACTGCTCGGCGACGCTGTAGGCGACGAACGGGATCAGCAGCGACAGCGTGTTCTGGAGCAGGGGCTCCTTGAGATGCATGCGCAGCCAGTGGATCGGCACCATCAGCACCACGCCGACGATCACACCACCCACGGCGGCCAGCAGGAACTCCCCGATTCCGGCGGCCCAGGAGGCGCCCTCGCCGACGGCGGCCGCGACGGCCACCCGGTAGGCGGTGATCGCCGTGGCGTCGTTCAGCAGGGACTCGCCCTGCAGGATCGTGGTGAGCCGGGACGGCAGCCCCACCCGGCGGGCGATCGCCGCGGCCGCGACCGCGTCCGTGGGCGCCACGACCGCGCCCAGCGCGAGCGCCGCGGGCAGCGGCAGCCCGGGCACGATCTCGTAGGCGGCCCAGCCGACGGCGAACGTCGCGAAGAGCACGTACCCCACCGAGAGCAGTGCCACCGGCCGCATGTTCGCCCGCAGGTCGAGATACGAGCTCTCGGTGCCCTCCTTGTACAGCAGCGGGGGCAGCACCAGCGGCAGCACGATGTCCGGGTCGAGGGTGTAGTCGGGGACCCCGGGCACGTACGACACCAGCAGGCCGACCGCGACCAGCAGCAGGGGCGCCGGCACCGGAGTGCGCCGGGCCGCACCGGCGATCGCGGCGCTCCCCGCCACCAGCAACAGCAGTGGCATCACGTCCATGGTCCTCGCCCGCCCTCGTTTTTCGCGCGGCCACCCGCACAGCCGACGTAATCTGGCAATCATGAAACAGTGCACGCACCGCGACGCGCTGCCGCACCCGGAACCCGAGCCACAGAACGAGACCTGTCCGGAGTGTCTCGCCAAGGGCTGGCACCCGGTACAACTGCGGCTCTGTCTGACCTGTGGCCATGTCGCGTGCTGCGACTCGTCGCCGGGAAGACATGCGACAGGCCACCACGAAACGTCCGGTCACCCGATAATGCGGACGTTCGAGCCCGGCGAGGACTGGCGCTGGTGCTTCGTCGACCACGTGCTCGTGTGACACTGCACTACAGCCGCTGAAGACCACAGCGGCGACGGTTCGACGGTTCGACGCCGGGGTACGTCAACCCGGCGCGCGCTCTTCCCAATTGGGCAAGGCGGACCCCTAGACACGGAGCGTATCCACGGGTTTACTGTGAGTGACGCCAGGGGGTTGGGGTCCTGGGGACAGAAAAGTTCGGAGCGCGGTAGCGTCACCGCTGAACCACGTAGTGCGTTACCCCGGGGGGCGACCCTCGGCCCCGAAATGCTTGTACCACCATGGAGGTGAGGGTGTCCCAGATCGCAGGCGAGCCCGCGACCCAGGACTTCGTGGAAGTCCGGCTGCCGGCTGCGGGTGCCTACCTGTCGGTGCTGCGCACGGCCACGGCCGGTCTCGCCGCCCGCTTGGACTTCACCCTGGACGAGATCGAGGATCTGCGCATCGCGGTCGACGAGGCCTGCGCGATCCTGCTCCAGCAGGCCGTCCCCGGCTCGGTGCTCAGCTGTGTCTTCCGCCTCGTCGACGACTCACTGGAGGTCACGGTCTCCGCTCCGACCACGGACGGCCACGCCCCCTCGCGCGACACTTTCGCCTGGACCGTGCTCTCGGCCCTGGCGGGCAAGGTCTCGTCGGCCGTCGACGAGGACAAGACCGTGTCGATCAGCCTCTACAAACAGCGCGGCGCGGGACCCGGGCCGGCGTGAGGAACGGGGACGGGCCGGTGCGGGACGAAGAGCGCGGCACACGGGAGCTGCCGGCCGGGGACGAAGGCCCCGGGGCCGGCTCCCGCCGCATGGCTGACGGCATCGACGGCATCCCGGAACAGGCCAGGCCGCATCCGGAGGACCCCTCCGCGCAGGCCGGTCTGGAGGGTGCCGTGCAGAGCGCGCTCCCGGAAGGTCGGAACGGGGTCGCTGCCCCGCACCGAGCCGGGGCGAAGGCTCGTGGAAGGGCGACGGGCGGGACGATGAGCGAGCACGAGCGATACGCCGAGGACAAGGCGCTGGCCGCGGAGGTGGTGCAGGCCACCCAGCACGAACCTCAGGTCCGCAGCCAACCTCAGGACCGCAGCGGCGCCCGCGCCCTGTTCGTCGAACTGCGCGGGCTGAAGGAGGGCAGCGCCGAGTACGCGGAGCTGCGCAATCGGCTGGTCCGGATGCATCTGCCGCTCGTGGAGCACCTCGCCCGCCGGTTCCGCAACCGCGGCGAGCCGCTGGACGACCTCACCCAGGTCGCCACCATCGGCCTGATCAAGTCGGTCGACCGGTTCGACCCGGACCGGGGGGTGGAGTTCTCGACGTACGCCACCCCGACCGTGGTCGGCGAGATCAAGCGCCACTTCCGCGACAAGGGCTGGGCGGTCCGCGTCCCGCGCCGCCTCCAGGAGCTGCGCCTCGCGCTCACCACCGCCACGGCGGAGCTGTCCCAGCAGCACGGCCGCTCCCCCACGGTCCACGAGCTGGCCGAGAAGCTCGCGATCTCGGAGGAGGAGGTCCTGGAGGGCCTGGAGTCGGCCAACGCCTACTCCACGCTGTCCCTGGACGTCCCCGACACCGACGACGAGTCCCCGGCGGTCGCCGACACCCTCGGCGCGGAGGACGAGGCCCTGGAGGGCGTCGAGTACCGCGAGTCCCTCAAGCCCCTCCTGGAAGACCTCCCGCCCCGGGAGAAGCGCATCCTTCTCCTCCGCTTCTTCGGCAACATGACCCAGTCCCAGATCGCCCAGGAGGTCGGCATCAGCCAGATGCATGTCTCGCGGCTGCTGGCGAGGACTTTGGCCCAGCTGCGGGAGAAGCTGCTGGTGGAGGAGTAGGTCCCGCTGCCCTTTGTGGCGCCCCGAACGAAAGCGCCCCGTAAGGGGCGCGGGGCTGTGTCAATATGCGGCTCCGCCGCGTGGGCGCGACCAGCCCCCACCGGCCCGCAGATTCAGCTACTACGCCCGGGCCCCTTGATCCCAAGGGCCTGGGTGGTAGCAGAGTTCACCAGCAACACCAGCGAAGCCACCGCCACCACCGCCAGCACGATCCCCACCGGAATCGCCAAGCTGTCGGCCTGCAGCAGGTTGTACGCCACCGGCAACGCCATGATCTGCGTGATCACCGCCGGCCCACGGCTCCAGCTCTTCCGCAGCAGCAGCCCCCGCGCGGCCAGCAGCGGCAGCAGCGCCAGCACGATCACGGTGACACCCCCGGTGATCGCCTGCCCCCGGTCGTCCGGATCCCCGGTGAACCCGAGCACGGCCAGCCACACCCCGCCGACGACCAGCGCGAGCCCTTCCAGTCCGGCCAGCGCGGCGGCATACGTCAGCCGTCGCGGGCGGGGACCTTCGGTTCCGTCGGCGTTCACAGCCGTAGACATATCGCTCACCCCAGCAGGGTAGCCCTCGGCCGGCGCGGGTAAGTGTTCAGGCTCACGCCCCCATCTCTTACCCGATCCCTAACTCGGTCTGGGCCCGGTACTTTCCAGTAGGTAGGCTCCAATCCATGCGTGCACTTCTCGTGGTCAATCCGGCGGCAACCACCACAAGCGCACGTAGGCGCGATGTCCTCATCCACGCGCTCGCGAGCGAAGTGAAGCTCGAGGCGGTCACCACCGAGTACCGCGGCCACGCCCGCGACCTGGCGCGGCTCGCCGCGGAGAGCGACGACATCGACCTCGTCGTGGCGCTCGGCGGCGACGGCACGGTCAACGAGGTGGTCAACGGCCTGCTCCACAACGGCCCCGCACCGGACCGGCTGCCCGGCCTCGCCGTGGTCCCCGGCGGCTCCACCAACGTCTTCGCCCGTGCCCTGGGCCTGCCCAACGACCCGGTCGAGGCCACCGGCGCCCTGCTGGACGCGCTGCGCGAGAAGCGCGAGCGCCTCGTCGGCCTCGGCCTGACCGCCGGCACTCCCGGCACCGAGGACGAGGCGGTCCCGGCCCGCTGGTTCACCTTCAACGCGGGGCTCGGCTTCGACGCGGGCGTGGTCGGCCGGGTCGAACAGCAGCGCGAGCTCGGTAAGAAGTCCACGCATGCCCTTTACGTGCGGCAGGTGGTCCGGCAGTTCCTCGGCGAGCAGCACCGGCGGCACGGCACGATCACGCTCGACCGGCCCGGCCACGACCCGATCGAGGATCTGGTCGTGGCGATAGTCTCGAACACCTCGCCCTGGACGTATCTCGGCAATCGCCCGATGTACACGTCGCCTAAGGCCTCGTTCGATAAAGGCATCGACGTGCTCGGTCTCAGCCGCCTGTCAACTGCCGCGGTTGCCCGGTATGGCACCCAGTTGCTCACTTCGTCCCCCGAGCGGGGACCCCATGGCAAGCACGCGGTGTCGTTGCACGACCTGGACCAGTTCACCTTGCATTCGAAGGCGCCCCTCCCCCTTCAGATGGACGGCGACCACCTAGGACTGCGTACGAGCGTGACGTTCACAGGCGTACGCAGTGCACTGCGTGTGATTGTGTGAGCGGAAGGGGCTAAAGTCCTTTCACTCGAACGTTTAGGCCAGGATCCACCCCATGGAAGTACGGCTGTGACCCAGTCGACACCGAGGAATCAAAAAAAACTTTCCGGAAGGGGTTGTATCCGTCGCTGAGGTTTGCGAGGCTCTACGTGGCGGTCGGGACAGCCCGCAACACCGGCGTCCACTGATCACCGGAATCCCACTTCAACTCACAGGACCCCTGCCAGGGAACCTGGCGGTCGGCCCTTCACTTGTTGAGGGATTCGTGAAAGCGTTCACATTCACAAGCAACGTGCATGTAATACCAAGGAGAGGTAGCAGCCATGGACTGGCGTCACAACGCCGTTTGCCGCGAGGAAGACCCCGAGCTCTTCTTCCCCATCGGCAACACCGGTCCTGCGCTGCTGCAGATCGAGGAAGCCAAGGCCGTCTGCCGGCGCTGCCCCGTTATGGATCAGTGTCTGCAGTGGGCGCTCGAGTCCGGCCAGGACTCCGGCGTCTGGGGTGGTCTCAGCGAGGACGAGCGTCGCGCGATGAAGCGCCGTGCCGCCCGCAACCGGGCCCGTCAGGCCACCGCCTGACAGTCCCACCCCTGGTGACAGCCTGAGCTTGGCGGCGCGTACAGCGAGTACGCATCTCCCGCCCCCGAGCCGCAGCGCGCAGTACCCCCGATGCGCTTAGAGAAGCAGCAACGAGCGAGCAGCCCCGGACCCACCAGGTCCGGGGCTCTTTGCTGTGCACGAACGCCGTGCCCGAACGCCGTACCCGAACACCCCGTCGGCGCGGCCTACTTCTGCGGGCGCACCGGCACGTCCAGGATCACCCGGGTCCCCCGCTCCGGCGCCGGCACCATGTCGAAGGTGCCGCCCAACTCGCCCTCCACCAGCGTCCGTACGATCTGGAGGCCGAGGTTGCCGGAGCGGTGCGGGTCGAAGCCCTCGGGCAGGCCGACGCCGTCGTCCTGGACCGTGACGAGGAGCCGGGACTCCTTGGTGGTGCCGCCCCGGACCGCCGTGACCTCGACGGTGCCGGTGTCGCCCTCGCGGAAGCCGTGTTCCAGGGCGTTCTGGAGGATTTCGGTGAGAACCATCGACAGCGGGGTGGCGACCTCGGCGTCGAGTATCCCGAAGCGGCCGGTGCGCCGGCCGGTGACCTTCCCCGGCGAGATCTCGGCGACCATGGCGAGCACCCGGTCCGCGATCTCGTCGAACTCCACGCGCTCGTCCAGGTTCTGGGACAGCGTCTCATGCACGATGGCGATGGAGCCGACCCGCCGTACGGCCTCCTCCAGGGCCTCCCGGCCGCGTTCCGAGTCGATGCGCCGGGCCTGCAGGCGCAGCAGCGCGGCGACCGTCTGGAGGTTGTTCTTCACCCGATGGTGGATCTCCCGGATGGTCGCATCCTTGGTGATCAACTCCCGCTCGCGGCGCCGCAGTTCGGTGACGTCCCGGAGCAGCACCAGGGAACCGATGCGGGTGCCCTTGGGCTTGAGGGGGATCGCCCGGAACTGGATGACGCCGTCCTCGGACTCGATCTCGAACTCGCGCGGCGCCCAGCCGCTGGCGAGTTTGGCGAGCGCCTCGTCCACCGGCCCCTTGCTCGGGGCGAGTTCGGCCGTGGTCTCACCCAGGTGGTGGCCGAGCAGGTCGGCGGCGAGGCCGAGGCGGTGGTAGGCGGAGAGGGCGTTCGGGGAGGCGTACTGGACGATGCCGTCGCCGTCCACCCGGATCAGGCCGTCGCCGACCCGCGGCGAGGCGTCCATGTCGACCTGCTGGTTCGGGAAGGGAAACGATCCGGCAGCGATCATCTGCGCCAGGTCGGAGGCGCTCTGGAGGTAGGTGAGCTCCAGGCGGCTCGGGGTGCGCACGGTCAGCAGGTTGGTGTTGCGGGCGATGACCCCGAGGATCCGGCCCTCGCGCCGCACCGGGATGGACTCGACCCGTACGGGGACCTCTTCACGCCACTCCGGGTCGCCCTCGCGGACGATCCGGCCCTCGTCATGGGCGATGTCCAGCATGGGCCGGCGGCCGCGCGGGACCAGGTGGCCGACCATGTCGTCCTGGTAGGAGGTGGGGCCGGTGTTGGGGCGCATCTGGGCCACCGAGACGTACCGGGTGCCGTCCCGGGTGGGCACCCACAGGACCAGGTCGGCGAAGGAGAGGTCGGAGAGCAGCTGCCACTCCGAGACCAGCAGATGGAGCCACTCGAGGTCGGAGTCGTCGAGGGCGGTGTGCTGGCGGACCAGTTCGTTCATGGAGGGCACGTCTGTGAGCGTACCTGGCGGTATGTGGATGGCCGAAAATCAGCGGGCCGGCGCGAGACGGAGGGCCCGGAAACACCCGCGGGCCGCGGCGCCTGGGAGGGACCCTCAACCCTCCCGGCACCGCAGCCCGGAGCAGCAACGGCCGCGGGGTGTGCGGTCCCGGTCGGCCGAAGGTGAGGAGCCGGGGCAGTCAGGGCAGAGAGCTCCGGATCCTCGGTCCGCCTTCCTGTGCGGGGAAGACGGAAGAGTGTGACTGTGCTGTACGGCTGACGCCGTACTCGTTCAGCCCTCGTACGCAATTGTGGACTAGACCACGGTGTGTGTCCATGCGTTGGAGACTGTTCACAGTTGATGCGGTCGCAGCCTAGCCCGCCGGGATGAGCCGTGGGGACGGATGGCCGGGGCAATTTTCCGCGGCCCGGCGAGGGGGCCGCGGTGGGCCGCGGAAGTTTTCCTTGATTCACCCCATCTGACGCATTCACGTAACCTCGCGCTTGTCCCCTTTCCCTGCGCCCGGCCTGTGGTGACAGGGGTCGGTTCTGTTAGATTGGTCCCATCCAGATTGGTCTAAACCACATAGACCTTCCAGATCCTTCAGCTCTCTTCAGCTCTCTTCAGAACGGCAGGCCCAGCGTGGAAGTTGTCATCGTTCCGGACGCCGCCGCGGGTGGCGAGCTGATCGCCGAGGCCATGGCGCAGCTGCTCCGGCACAAGCCGGACGCGCTGCTCGGGGTGGCCACGGGCTCGACCCCGCTGCCCATCTACCAGGCGCTCACCGCCAAGGTCCGGGCCGGTGCCGTGGACACCTCGCGGGCCCGCATAGCCCAGCTCGACGAATACGTGGGGCTGCCGGCCGAGCATCCGGAGTCGTACCGGTCGGTGCTGCGGCGCGAGGTGCTGGAACCGCTCGGGATCGGGATGGACGCGTTCCTCGGCCCGGACGGCGCGGCCGAGGACGTGCGGGCCGCCTGCCAGGCCTACGACGCGGAGCTGGCGCGGGCGGGCGGTGTGGACCTCCAACTGCTCGGGATCGGGACCGACGGGCACATCGGGTTCAACGAACCGTGTTCCTCGCTGGCCTCGCGGACCCGGATCAAGACGCTGACCGAGCAGACGCGGGTCGACAACGCGCGGTTCTTCGACGGCGACATCGCGCAGGTGCCGCACCACGTCATCACCCAGGGGATCGGGACGATCCTGGAGGCGCGGCATCTGGTGCTGCTGGCCACGGGTGAAGGGAAGGCCGACGCGGTCGCGGCGACGGTGGAGGGGCCGGTTGCCGCGGTGTGCCCGGCGTCGGCGCTGCAGTTGCATCCGCATGCCACGGTGGTCGTCGACGAAGGCGCCGCGTCCAAGCTGAAGCATGCGGAGTATTTCCAGTACACCTTTGCCAACAAGCCGGAGTGGCAGGGGATTTAGCGGGATCGGCTGCCGGGTTCGGTTGTGATCGGGCTGGCCGTGGGTGGGGGGTTGCTCGCGCCCACGCGGCGGAGCCGCACATCGATACAGCCCCGCGCCCCTTTGGGGCGCGGCAGCGCGGGCGCGTCGGATAGGTTGCCCGGCATGACTGTGTTAGGAACCGACGTCTGGCCGGTTGCACCGATCAAGACCGAGCGGCTCGTGCTTCGTGCGTCCGAGGCTCGGGATCGTGCGGTGGTCATCGAGCTGGATGCCTCGCCGGAGGTGGGTACCTACCTCGGTGGCCCTCGGCCGCGTGCCGAGCTGGAACGCTTGGTGCCCGAGGTGCCCGGGCGGCGCCCCGGATTCTTCGTGGTCGAGCTCGACGGAGCGGCGATCGGCACCATCCAGCTCGACCCCCACAGCCCCGAGGATGCGGCCGGCCGCCGGGCGGCCGGGGAGACCGAGCTCGGCTACCTGTTCCTGCCGGAGGCCTGGGGACACGGGTACGCCGGCGAGGCATGCGCGGCGGCGCTCGACTGGTTCTCCGGCGTGCGTCCCGGTGAGCCGGTGGTGCTCTACACCCAGACCGCCAACCTCCGCTCGATGCGCCTCGCGGCGAAGCTCGGCTTCACCGAGCTGGAGCGGTTCCAGGCGTACGGCGCCGAGCAGTGGTTCGGCGTGCGGTCCCCGGCACGGTGATTCCCGCGGGCCGAGGACCGCACCCTTCGTGCTCGCCTACGCGGTCCGGCCTGCGATGACCTCGGCCGCCGCCACTCCGCACACCCTCGCCGCACCGTGCGTCGCGATGTACAGGGCGCCCCGGGGCGTCGCCTGAGGCAGGCCCATCTCCACCACGATCGTGTCGGGGCGGGCCTTGAGCAGGATGTCCAGCGCCCTGGTCATCCAGGGGTGGCGGTGCTCGTCGCGTACCACCGCGACGATACGGCGCTCCCCCGCCGCCACGATCGCCGCGTGCCCCGCGTCCTCGCCCGCGAAGCTGCCGGTCTCGGTGCCGGGCAGCAGGCGGGTCAGTTCGGCGGACACCCCCCATGGGGTCTCCGTGCCCACCGCGATGTTGGTCTCGGGGGTGAGGGAGGCGACGAAGAGGGGTCCGGTGGGCGGGGTGCAGGGGTCGACGCGCGTCACATGGAGCGCACGGCGGGCGGCGACGAGGCCGATGTCCGTGAGGGCGGGGTCCGGCCGGACCGCTTCCGTCGTGGATGTCCAGGTCGCCAGCTCCCGCACCCGCTGCGCCGCGTCCGCCAGGCGTTCCTCGGGGAGCTCGCCGGAGTGGACCGCCGCGACCAGGGCGTCGCACAGCCGTCGTACCGTCTCGTCGTCCGAGAGGCCGCCGCCCACGCAGATCGCGTCGGCTCCGGCGGCGATCGCCAGGACGGTGCCGTGTTCGATGCCGTAGGTCCCGGCGATGGCCTGCATCTCGATGCCGTCGGTGACGATCAGGCCGTCGTAGCCGAGCTCGCCGCGGAGCAGTTCGGTGAGGATGCGGTGGGACAGCGTCCCGGGCCTGGTCGGGTCCAGGGCGGGGACCAGGATGTGCGCGCTCATCACGGCGCGGGTGCCGGCGGCGATGGCGGCGCGGAAGGGGACCAGCTCGCGGGCGTGCAGGACCTCGGCGGTCGCGTCGATACGGGGCACGGCGAGGTGGGAGTCGACGGCGGTGTCGCCGTGGCCCGGGAAGTGCTTGGTGCAGGCCGCCACCCCGGCCGCCTGGAGGCCGGTGACGTAGGCCGCGGTGTGCCGGGCGACCAGATCCTGGTCGGCGCCGAAGGAGCGGACGCCGATGACCGGGTTGGCGGAGTTGGAGTTCACGTCGGCGACCGGGGCCCAGCTGAAGTTCACCCCGCAGGCGGCGAGGCGGCGGCCCAGTTCGAGGGCGACCTGCCGGGTCAGCTCCGGGTCGTCGACGGCGCCCAGGGCGTTGTTGCCGGGGAAGGAGGAGCCGGTGCGCACCTCCAGGCGGGTGACGTCACCGCCCTCCTCGTCGATCGCCACCAGGACGTCGTCCCGCTCGGCGCGCAGCTGGGCGGTGAGGGCCGAGAGCTGCTCGGCCGAGACGATGTTGCGGCCGAACACGCCCACGGAGGCGAGGCCTTCGCCGAGCCGGCGCAGCACCCAGTCGGGGGCGGTGGTGCCGGTGAAGCCCGGCTGGAGGACGGTCAGCGCGTCGCGCGTGAGTCGGTCTTTCGAGTTGAACGCAGCCGTACCGCTGGCGAATGTCGTCATCGGATGGGGTTATCCCTTCACGGCGCCCGCGGTGAGACCCGCGGCCATCTTGCGCTGGACGAGGAGGAAGAGGACGACCATCGGCACGGCCATCATCGTGGCGCCGGCCATCATCGGGGCGTATTCGGTGCCGTGCTTGGTGGAGAAGTTGGCGAGCCAGACGGTCGCGGTCTCGTGCTCCTGGCTGAGCAGCATCAGGGCGTAGATGTACTCGTTCCAGGCCTGGATGAAGGCGTAGACCGAGGTGGCGACCATGCCGGGGGCGAGCAGCGGGAAGACCACGCGGATGAAGGCGCCGGTGCGGGAGCAGCCGTCGACCATGGCGGCCTCCTCCAGCTCCTTCGGGATGTTGACGATGAAGCCGCGCAGGGTCCACACCGTGAACGGCAGGATGAAGGTCAGGTAGGTGATGATCAGGCCGCTGAGCTTGTCGTACTGGTCCAGGTCGTTGAGAAGCAGGAAGACCGGGATGATCATGGCGACCAGCGGGACCATCTGGACGGCGAGGATGCCGACGATCACGACCTTGCGGCCGCGGAAGGCGAACCGGGAGATGGCGAGGGCGGCCAGCAGGCCGACGACCATGCCGATCACCACGACGGAGAGGGAGACGATCAGGCTGCGGCTGACCGGGCCCCAGAAGTCGGCGATGTCCAGCGCGCGGCGGAAGTTGGACAGGGTGATGCCGGTGGGCAGCAGGCTCGGGTCGGGGTCGATGGCGTCCTTCGCCGGCTTGAACGCCGTGTTGACCATCCAGTAGACGGGAAAGCCGACGGTGAGGAAGACCAGCAGGCCGAGGAAGTTCCAGCCGGCCTTGGACTTCCGTCGGCCGGTGGTGGCGACGGTGCTCATTCGACCTCTCCGATCTTCAGCATCTGGCGCATGTACACGGCGACGACGCCGAGCAGGAGGAGCACGGTGAGCAGGGCGATCGCGGAGCCCTGCCCGTAGTCGTTGATCACGAAGGCGCGGTCGTAGGACCAGGTGGTCAGCAGCTGGAACTCGGGTTCGGGGTGGCCACCGCGCATCACGAAGACCTGCGGGAAGACGCCCATGTCCCAGATGACCGACAGCGTCGTGAGCATCACGACGATCGGCTTGAGGACGGGGAGCGTGACGTAGCGGAACACGCCCCAGGCGCCCGCGCCGTCGAGCCGGGCCGCCTCCTCCAGTTCCTTGGGGACCTGGGTCAGACCGGCGCTCAGTGTGATGACCACGAAGGGCACGGCCCCCCACACCACCAGGAGCATGATCACGGCCAGGCCCTGCGGTCCGCTGGCGAACCAGTTGTGGCCGATCATCTCGACCCCGGGAAGCTTGCTGAGCAGGGCGTTGAGGATGCCGTAGTCGGAGTCGAAGAGCCACTTGAACAGCGTGGTGGCGACCACGACGGGCATCCCCCAGCTGGCCACCAGCACGATGTTGACCAGCGTCTTCACCCAGCCTGAGACGCGCTGCAGCAGCAGGGCGATGAGCATGCCGGCCACCATGGTGAAGACCACGCAGCCGACGGCGAAGACGATCGTGCGCAGCACGACCTGCCAGAACTCACTGTCGCCCAGCACCTCGGAGAAGTTCCCGAACCCGACCCACTCGGCCGGCTTGAACCCCCACAGCTGGGACTGCCCGAACTCCTGGAAGGAGAGGGTGACCAGCCGGTAGAAGGGGTAACCGAGGACGAGTGCCAGGATCGCGAGGCAGGGCGCGAGCAACAGCCAGGGGACGGCGGGCCCGCCCGAGCGCCGGTTCGCATGTGGTCGTCGCGGGGAGTCCGGTGGAGGTGCCGGCACCTTGGGGGGTGTGGTCGTATCAACGGCACTCATCGTGCGCTCCTCAAGCAGATCGAGAGAGGCCGACAGCAGCGCGCCCCTCAGGGGCGCGGGGAACTGCGCGACCAGCCACAACGGACCGGGACCAGCCCACCGGCCCAACACGGCGCTTTCCGAAATCACCCACCGGCCGGACCTGGCTCCCCGTCGGCCAGGCCCGGCCGCAAGCCACTAGTTGGTGCTGTTGATGACCTTGTCGATGGCCGCGTCGGCCTCCTTGGCCGCCGCCTGGACCGTCTCCTTGCCGGTGCCGATGTTCTGCAGCATGTTCTGCAGCACCTGCGCCTTCTCGACCTGGCCCCAGCCCGGCGCCATCGGCACGAACCAGTTGGACTCGGCCGCCTCGGCCGGCACCGCGGTCGCCGGGTCGTTCTTCAGCGTGGCGAGGTCGGTCTTGTTGTTGGGCAGGTTGCCCTTGGCCATCAGGCCCTTCTGGCCGGAGGAGCCGGTGAACGCGTTGATCCACTCGGCGGCGACGGCCTGCGCCTTGGACTTCACCGGGATGGCGAGGTCGGAGCCGCCCAGGAAGACCGGCATGTTCTTGCCGGACGGGCCGGGCATCACGAAGTTGACGAGGTTGTCCTTCAGCTTGCCGCCGGTCTTGTCGTTCTTCGGGTCGGCCGCGGTCGCGCCCTCCCAGGCGGCGCCGAAGATCATGGACGACTTGCCCTGGCCGTAGACGATGTAGCGGTCGGACTCGTCCTTGGTCTTGTCACCGTGCATGTACTTGTCGATGACGTTCTTGAACTCGGTGAGGCCCTTGAGGGACTCGGGCGAGGAGAGGTTGCCCTGCCACTTGCCGCCGTTCTCGACCGCGATGGAGCCGCCGGCGTCGTAGACGAAGGACATGGCCGCGTACCAGTCACGGGTGGGCTGGTACCAGGCGCTGAACTTGCTGCCTTCCTTCTTCTGGATCTTGTCCAGGTCGGCGGTCAGCTCGGTGTAGGTCTTCGGCGTGGTCTTGATGCCGGCCGAGGCGGCGATGTCCTTGCGCCAGTTGGCGACACGGCCGCCGGCGTAGTACGGCACACCGTAGGTCTTGCCCTGGTAGGTGACGGAGGCCTTGAGGCCGTCGAGCCACTGGTCGGAGTTGGTGAACTGGGAGGCGTCGACGGGGGCGAAGGCGCCCTTGACCATGTAGCTGAGCATCTCGGTGTTGCCCATCTCGACCACGTCGGGGACCTTGTCCGTGGCGAGGACGGCATCCAGCTTGGCGTTCTTGTCCGGCCAGCCGTAGTACTCGTGCTTGATCTTGATGCCGGGGTGCTTCTTCTGCACGGCGGCGTCGGCGGCCTTGACCAGTTCGGGCCAGTTGTTCTGCGCGTCCACCGTGAGCCAGACGGTCAGCGCCTTGGCGTCCGAGCCCTGGGACTTGTTGTCGTCCTTGTTGTCACTGCCACACGCCGCAACGGAGAAGACCATGCCCGCGATACCAATCGCGGCTATCAGCTTGCGCTTCACGCCACCCTCCTCAGGGATGCCACAAACCCCCCTGCCTCCCCGCACGAGCGTTGGGCCGGGACCTGGACCAATGGTGTAGACCAGTGCGGGAAGCTTGGCCCAGACCAGCAGGCCTGTCAAGGGTGGCCGAATAGGCTCCGACCAGCCGTTATGCGACCTACATATGCAGGAACCTTTAAGTAAGAACCCCTCGAAAAGCCGAGGCGCGGACGAGACAATTCCGGTAGACCACTCCAGCTATGGACTAGACCAGAAGGGCCGACGACGGTATACAGAGGGGATCACGCAGCGTGCAGGGGAAATCCCGGTACGCTGCCGAGCCACGTGGCGAGCAGGACCAGGAGCCGGGAAGGCGGAGCATGAGCACCGACGTCAGCAGTGCGGAGAACGAGAGCGGGACAGCCGTCCGTACCGCGCGCGTGCCCAAGTACTACCGCCTGAAGAAGCACCTGCTCGAAATGACCGAGACACAGGCCCCCGGCACCCCGGTCCCGCCCGAGCGCACCCTGGCCGCCGAGTTCGACACCTCGCGCACCACCGTCCGCCAGGCCCTCCAGGAACTGGTCGTCGAGGGCCGTCTTGAGCGCATCCAGGGCAAGGGCACCTTCGTCGCGAAGCCGAAGGTCTCCCAGGCGCTCCAGCTCACCTCGTACACCGAGGACATGCGTGCCCAGGGCCTGGAGCCGACCTCGCAGCTGCTGGACATCGGCTACATCACCGCCGACGACCGGCTGGCCGGGCTGCTCGACATAACGGCGGGCGGGCGCGTGCTGCGCATCGAGCGGCTGCGCATGGCCAACGGCGAGCCGATGGCGATCGAGACCACGCACCTGAGCGCGAAGCGCTTCCCGGCCCTGCGCCGCTCCCTCGTCAAGTACACGTCCCTCTACACCGCCCTCGCCGAGGTGTACGACGTCCACCTCGCCGAGGCCGAGGAGACCATCGAGACCTCCCTCGCGACCCCGCGCGAGGCCGGCCTGCTCGGCACCGACGTGGGCCTGCCGATGCTGATGCTCTCCCGCCACTCCCTGGACCGCGACGGCCAGCCGGTGGAGTGGGTCCGCTCGGTGTACCGCGGCGACCGCTACAAGTTCACCGCGCGACTCAAGCGGCCGCAGGACTGAGGCCGCTCCCGCCCGTACCCTTCGGCACCTCCCCTCCGACCCTCCCCTCCAGCCCCTCCTGACGGCACGTCACCCTTCTCCACCAAATCGACATGCCGATATGCGGATGAGGTCTTCCACTGGCCTCACGCGTTCGCCATGATTGCCTGCGCATTACACAGGTGAACAACGGTGATCGCCGTGCGGTCAGTGAGGGGACGGAGCCGCGAGATGTCAGATGCGTCCGAAGTGACCAAGGCGGCGGTGGTGACGCCTCTGCGCGTCGCCATCGCCCTCTGCCTGATAGCGCCCTTCGTGGCGATGATGTGGGTGGGCTCGTACGCCAAGACGGACCCGGTGTTCATCGGGATCCCGTTCTTCTACTGGTACCAGATGCTGTGGGTGCTGCTCTCCACCGCGCTCACCATGACCGCGTACCAGCTGTGGCAGCGTGACCAGCGCTCCCGCAAGGCCGCCACGAGCACGGACGGGGGTGCGCAGCAGTGAAGGACGGTGTGAACGGCGTCGCGCTCGGCGTCTTCATCTTCTTCTTCCTGGCCGTCACGGTCATCGGCTTCCTGGCCGCGCGCTGGCGCAAGGCCGAGAACGAGCACTCCCTGGACGAATGGGGCCTCGGCGGCCGGTCGTTCGGAACCTGGATCACCTGGTTCCTGCTCGGCGGCGACCTGTACACGGCCTACACCTTCGTCGCGGTGCCGGCGGCGATCTACGCTGCGGGCGCGGCCGGCTTCTTCGCGGTGCCGTACACGATCCTGGTCTACCCGCTGATCTTCACGTTCCTGCCGCGCCTGTGGTCGGTCTCGCACAAGCACGGCTATGTGACGACCTCCGACTTCGTGCGCGGCCGCTTCGGCTCCAAGGGCCTCTCACTGGCCGTCGCCCTGACCGGCATCCTGGCGACGATGCCGTACATCGCACTGCAACTCGTGGGCATCCAGGCGGTGCTCGACGTGATGGGCATCGGCGGCAGCGACGGCACCAACTGGTTCGTGAAGGACCTGCCGTTGCTGATCGCCTTCGGCGTCCTCGCGGCCTACACCTACTCCTCGGGCCTCCGTGCCCCCGCCCTGATCGCGTTCGTGAAGGACGCGCTGATCTACATCGTCATCGCGGTGGCGATCATCTACATCCCGATCAAGCTGGGCGGCTTCGACGACATCTTCGCCAAGGCGAGCGCCGCGTTCTCCCAGACCAACCCGGCGACCGGCAAGCCGCGCGGCGCGCTGGTCCCGGCGGAGGCCGGCCAGTGGACGTACGCCACCCTGGCGCTGGGCTCCGCGCTCGCCCTCTTCATGTACCCGCACTCGATCACCGCGACGCTCTCCTCCAAGAGCCGTGACGTGATCCGCCGCAACACCACGATCCTGCCGCTGTACTCCCTGATGCTGGGCCTGCTGGCCCTGCTGGGCTTCATGGCCGTCGCGGCCGGTGTCAAGGTCACCAACGGCCAGCTCGCCATCCCGCAGCTGTTCGAGAACATGTTCCCGGACTGGTTCGCCGGCGTCGCCTTCGCTGCGATCGGCATCGGCGCCCTGGTCCCCGCGGCCATCATGTCCATCGCGGCCGCGAACCTCTTCACCCGCAACATCTACCGGGACTTCATCAAGCCCGACGCCACGCCGAAGCAGGAGGCCCAGGTCTCCAAGCTGGTGTCCCTGCTGGTGAAGGTCGGCGCACTGATCTTCGTCCTCACCATGGACAAGACGGTCGCCATCAACTTCCAGCTCCTCGGCGGCATCTGGATCCTCCAGACCTTCCCCGCCCTGGTCGGCGGCCTGTTCACCCGCTGGTTCCACCGCTGGGCGCTGCTGGCCGGCTGGGCGGTCGGCATGGTCTACGGCACGGCCGCGGCGTACGGGGTGGCCTCCCCCACCCAGGCGCACTTCGGCGGCAGCGCCAAGGAGATCCCGGGCATCGGCGAGATCGGCTACATCGGCCTCACCGCGTTCGTCATGAACGTGGCGGTCACCGTGATCCTGACCTTCGTCCTGAAGGCCCTCAAGGCCCCCGAGGGCATCGACCAGACCAACCCGGAGGACTACACGGCCGACGCGGGCGACTCGGGCGTGGAAGTGGAACTGCCTCCGGCTGTCGCAGGAAGCGCCCACTAACAGCGCCCCGCCAGGGGCGCGGGGAACTGCGCGAGCAACCACACACAACCCGCAGCGGGCCGCCGAAAATCAAGCACAACGGCGGCCCGCTTCCGGCTTCCCCCCGACCTCGCTACTCCCGCGTCCGCCGAGCCATCTCGTCCCAGAACCGGTCCAGTTCGCGAACCCGCATCCCGACCCAGCGCGGCGTCTTGCGGCGCAGCCCCCGCGGCAGCCAGCGCCGCACGCTGCCGGGCAGCAGCGCCTGTTGCTGGCGGCAGAACGGCTCGCGGATCTCCCCACGGGGCAGCCAGCCGCGAGGCGGGTACGGGCAGAGCTGGAACTTGCAGTCGGGCAGGCAGGTCACGCCCGGTTCGGGCGGGTTGGACGTACCGATCCGCAGTCCGGGCCGCAGCGGCTCCCGGTTCGCACGGATGCACGGCGGCAGCGGCATACCCGGCTGCTCCGCACGGGCCAGGCGTTCCTCGACCCCGTCCGGGTGCCCGTCCCGTTCGATGAGGTTCAGCATGACCAGTACGTCGGCGACAAGGCGCTGGGCGCGCGGGTCCAGGGTGCTCCAGCCGACCGACGGCGGAATCCACAGGCTGTGCCTGCGATGGCCCCCACAGGTGTCGGCGCGGGCCCCGATGTTGTCGGCCGCGCCCTTCTCGTCGATCCACAGGAACCGCTCGGGCTGCCCGGTCTCCAGGGCGAGAGCCACCAGATCACCGGCTTCGGCGACGAACGGATGCAGACACCGCCGGGGTGTCCCGCCGGACGCGTCGGCCCGCCCCGGCGGCGCGTTCACCGTGCCCGTCATCGACAGCCAGCGCTGCACGGTCTGCACCGCGGTGGCCCCACTGCCGTCGGCGCAGTCCTCGAGTTCCCACAGGCACAGTGCGTGCAACAGGCTGAGCTGCGCATACCAGCACCGTGACTGCTGCAGTACGGTCTCCGCCTGCCGGATCAGATCGGCCCGCCCGCCGGGATAGGTCTCCGGATACCGCTGACGCCGGTTGGCCGCGTACTTGAAGCCCTGGGCCAGCGCGGCCTCCAGGGCGAGCGGCAGGTCAGGGGCGCCGCCGGTGAAGTTCGGGTCGAGGTGGCGCAGCCACTTGGTGAGGCGCTCCCGCGCCTCGTCACGGTGGGCCTCGTCGACGGATCCCAGGAGCATCGGGACCAGCCAGGCCCGCATCACGAACTCCCGGAACAGGCAGACCCGTTGCTCGCGGTAGCGCCGGTTCAGCTCCTTCCGGTCCTGCTGCAGCTGCCGGACGCGCTCGGTCGACACGGCGCCCGAGAGCGACTTGGCCGACCTCGCGCGCCCCATGTTCGCGGCCCACGTCTCGTACTCCCGCCGCTTCCAGGCCCTCAGCTTGCCGAGCCGGTCCTCGTACTCCCGCACCGGGTCGCTGTTCAGACCGACCCGCTCGCGGATCACGGCGAACGCGGGGTTGCCGCCGGCACCGAACTCCTGGGCGATGGCCAGGCGGGTGGAGTAGGAGGATTCCTCGATGCCGATCTCGAAGAGCTGCCAGTACAGCGGGGTGGTGTCGACCCGGTCGGACACCTTGCGCAGCGCGGCTCCGAGCTGCTTGAGCAGTCTGCGCTTGGCGTCCCGCAGCGTGCGCCGGTCCCCCTTGATGTCGGGCCAGCGTTCGCGCACCGCGGCCACGATGTCGCCCAGGCGCCGGGGATCGGCCTCCGCGCTCTCGATCTCCAGAGCCGCGGCGTAGAGGTCGAGGGCCTTCGGATCGTCCGTGCGACGGCTCGCGGCGTCACACAGCCGCTGGGCCGACGTGCGGCCCCCGACGGGCGACTGCCGGACCCGCTCGGTCACCCCCTTGCGCACGGCGGCCCGCAACCCGCTCCCCGGATCCGGCAGCCGCGCCTCCCGCACCCGGGACAACAGCACCAGCGCGATGAGCAGTTCCCGGCTGGGACCGGGCGGCTGCAGCGCCTCCTCGACCAGTTGCCCGGCACCCCGCTCCCCCAGCTGGTCCAGCAGGCGGTAGCCGAAGTAGGCCTGGATGATGCTGTGCGGGAAACGGACCCTTCGCCCGGAGCCCTCCACCAGTTTGAGTCTGCCCGCCTGCGCCGCGAGACGGGCGAGGCCGGCCTGGCACTGGTCCATGTTCCCCGTGCGCAGCCGTCGGCGTTCCTCGTCGCCGAGCCGCTCGCACAGCGCGTCCCAGATCTGCTGTCGGTGCCAGTCGGAGAGGAGGTTGCCGTCCTTGCCGTAGTGGTCGAACACCCGGTCGGCCCACACGCGTTCCGCCAGGGCCCGGGCCCGCCGGGCCGGACCGGGGTGCAGGACCTCCGGGGCGAGCAGCTCCGGGAGGCCGACCTCCAGCTTGTCCTGGAGCAGGCCGACACAGGCCAGGGCCGAGACCAGCTCAAGGGCGTCGCGGCGCTCCTGCGGGGCCAGCGCGACGTCCTCGCGCAGCTTCCCCTCGCACAGCGCCTCGGCCCAGCTCTCCAGCAGCCACAGCCGCAGGGTGGCCCGGTCGCGGCTGCGGGCGTTCAGGTGGTGGGGATCGTGGTCCGCACGGTTGTGGTCCAGGGCTCCGCGCCGGTGGAGTTCGCGGGCGATCTGGAGGTAGATCGGCGACTCGGTCACCTCCGCCGTCTCCACGATCCAGTCCACCCGGCGCTCGTCGCTCTCCCGTACGCCCGCCTCGACGAAGCGAACTGCCGCGTCCTCACCGAGCGGTTCCAGTTCGACGATCGCGGCCGAGGTGTTCTCCAGTGGGCTGTGCGGCCGGGAGGCGATGACCAGGGGCAGCTTCTCCTCGTGGGCGCGTTCGATGGCCTGGCGGATGACGTTGTCCCGGTTCTGCTGATGGCCGTCGTCGAGGAGGGCCTCCTCCAGGCCGTCGGCGAGGACGACCGGCTTGTCGTCGGCGAGGAGTTGCTGCCAGACCCGGTCGGTCTTGGTGCGCGCCAGGATGCCCTTGGGCGCCTCCTCGGCGAAGCGCCGCCTGGCCAGACGCTCGAAGTTGAGGTCGCCTCCGTCCACCGCGTCCCTGAGCCGGATCGGCACCGGTACGGCGTTCTGCCGGGCCAGGAGTTCGGTGAGCCGTACGAGGACCGCGGTCTTGCCGGCGCCGACGCCGCCGACCAGCAGATAGGGCCGGCGCGTGTCGCGCTCCCGCAGCCGTTCGGCGATGACCTGTGCGACCTCGTCCCGGCCCACGATCTCGGCCGTGTCGGGACCCGCGGTGGGCACCAGCCCGCGGGGATCCCGCAGCGCCTTGGCGAGGTAGCGCCGTTTGGTCCACCGGTACCACCAGAACAGGAACAGTGCGGCGGCGACGGAGGCGGCGAGGATCGGGCCGACGAACCTGCTGACGGTGTCGAACCCCACGCTGTTGCGCTTCCGCCATGACTCGAATCCGGTCGTCTCGCCCGTGGCGAGGATGTACAGCCCCTCACCGGTCCAGGCGAGCATGGCCAGCGCGGCGACCAGCCAGACCGCCCTCGTGACGTTGGCGTAGGAGACCCAACGGTGCCACTTCCTGGGGCGGGTGGCGCCGTGACGGGCCTCCAGACGGATCGTCAGGGCGTGCCAGCGGCCCATGAGACCGGATCCGACCCGGTTGCCCGCGCGTCGCAGGTCCAGTGTCGCCATCGGCGCGTCGCGCGGAAGCTCCTTGCCGGGCGGGTGCCGGACGACCCTCGTCATGGTGCCTTCTCCTTACGCGTTCCCGGAGTGTTCTCGGAACGGCGGACCCGCGGGCACCGGCACCTCCTTCCATGGAATCACTCCCGGCACAGCCCCCAACCCGGGCGCCCCACCGGGGAAATCGAGAGGTTTCCGCAGGCGGGAGTCCGGCAGACTCGGGCCATGGACATCGTGATACGGCGGGCGGAACCCGGTGAGTACGAGCCCCTCGGCGAGATGACCGCCCAGGCCTACCTTCTGGACGGCCTCCTCGACTACGGCGAGGGCGACGAGTACCTGCCCGTGCTGAAGGACGTGGCGAGCCGGGCGGCCGCCGCCGACGTGCTCGTGGCCGTGTCCGGCGAAAAGCTCCTCGGCGGCGTCACCTTCGTCGCCGGCCCCGGCCCGGTCGCCGACATCGCCCGCCCCGGCGAGGCGGAGATCAGGGCGCTCGCGGTCGCACACGAGGCCCGCGGCAAAGGCGCCGGCGAGGCCCTCGTACGGGCCTGCATCGACCGCGCACGGGCCACCCGGGGCTGCACGGCCGTCGTCCTGTCGAGCCAGCGAGGCATGCACACCGCCCACCGTCTCTACGAACGTCTGGGTTTCGTCCGCACACCCGACCGGGACTGGAATCCCGTACCGCACCTGGACGACATCACTCTCCTCACCTATGAGTTGACGCTCCGACACCGCCACGACACAACATCTGGGGGTGACACGACAACCCGGCACTAGATGTATGCTCATGCTCGCTGTCGCCGCAGGGGAATCCGGTGCGAATCCGGAACTGTCCCGCAACGGTGTACTTGTGCATGTTCGTGCACAGGAATCAGTCCGAGGACCTGCCGACAGCACGCCCAGCCACCCGGCGCGGGCGTTCTGACGTCCGGGCCTCGCGGAGTGGGCCAGGGTCTCGACGTGTGCCCACGCGCGCTCGTGCTGCCCGCTGCCCTCCGCCAGGCCCCGAGCCCAGCGAGGGAGAGTCCCACGTGACCATCGCGCCAGCCGACCCGGCTTCAGCGGTCATCTCTGCCGAAGAGGACGGTCCCGGTACCGCGCTGCTGCGGACCCTGACCGAGCTGACCGCCGACCTCCCCGACGCCGACCCCGGCCGGGTCGCCGCCGCCGCGTTGCGCGGCCGGTCCGCGCGGGCCGACGAGGCGGAGTTGCGCGAGCTGGCCACCGAGGCCGCCGCCGGCCTCATCTCCGAGGACCCCGCCTACTCCAGGCTCGCCGCCCGGCTGCTGACGGTCTCCGTCCGTGCCGAGGCCGCCTCGCAGGGCGTGACCTCCTTCACCGAGTCCGTCGCCGTGGGGCACCGGGAGGGGCTGATCGCCGACCGGACCGCCGAGTTCGTACGGCTGCACGCCCGCCGCCTCGACACCCTCGTCGACCCGGCCGCCGACGACCGCTTCGGCTACTTCGGCCTGCGCACGCTGCACAGCCGCTACCTGCTCCGGCACCCGATCACCCGCAAGGTCATCGAGACCCCCCAGCACTTCATGCTCCGGGTCGCCGCCGGCCTCGCCGAGGACACTGCGTTCAATTCGAAGACGGGCGCGAGGTCGGTGGACGAAGTCGCCGCGCTCTACGGCCTGATGAGCCGCCTCGACTACCTCCCGTCCTCCCCCACCCTCTTCAACTCCGGCACCCGGCACCCCCAGATGTCGTCCTGCTACCTTCTGGACTCGCCGAAGGACGAGCTGGACTCGATCTACGACCGCTACCACCAGGTCGCCCGCCTCTCGAAGCACGCCGGCGGCATCGGCCTGTCGTACTCCCGGATCCGCAGCCGGGGTTCGCTGATCCGCGGCACCAACGGCCACTCCAACGGCATCGTGCCGTTCCTGAAGACCCTCGACGCCTCGGTCGCCGCCGTGAACCAGGGCGGCCGGCGCAAGGGCGCGGCCGCGGTCTACCTGGAGACCTGGCACTCCGACATCGAGGAGTTCCTGGAGCTGCGCGACAACACCGGCGAGGACGCCCGCCGTACCCACAACCTCAACCTCGCGCACTGGATCCCGGACGAGTTCATGCGCCGGGTGAACGCGGACGCGCAGTGGTCGCTGTTCTCCCCGGCCGACGTGCCCGAACTGGTCGACCTGTGGGGCGAGGAGTTCGACGCCGCCTACCGCAGGGCCGAGGCGGCCGGCCTCGCGCTCAGGACCATTCCGGCCCGTGACCTGTACGGCCGGATGATGCGCACCCTCGCGCAGACCGGCAACGGCTGGATGACCTTCAAGGACGCGGCCAACCGCACCGCGAACCAGACGGCCACCCCCGGCCATGTCGTCCACTCCTCCAACCTCTGCACGGAGATCCTGGAGGTCACGGACGACGGCGAGACGGCGGTCTGCAACCTCGGTTCGGTCAACCTCGGCGCGTTCGTCGACAAGGCGGCAGGTGACATCGACTGGGAGCGGCTGGACGAGACCGTCCGCACCGCCGTCACCTTCCTCGACCGGGTCGTGGACATCAACTTCTACCCGACCGAGCAGGCGGGCCGGTCGAACGCCAGGTGGCGGCCCGTCGGCCTGGGCGCCATGGGCCTCCAGGACGTCTTCTTCAAGCTGCGGCTGCCCTTCGACTCCCCCGAGGCCAGGGCCCTCTCCACCCGGATCGCCGAGCGGATCATGCTCGTCGCCTACGAGGCCTCCGCCGACCTCGCCGAGCGCAGCGGCCCGCTGCCGGCCTGGGAGAAGACCCGCACCGCGCAGGGCGTGCTGCACCCCGACCACTACGGCGTCGAGTTCACCTGGCCGGAGCGCTGGGCGGCGCTGCGCGCGCGGATCGCGACGACCGGTCTGCGCAACAGCCTCCTCCTCGCGATCGCGCCCACCGCCACCATCGCGTCCATCGCCGGTGTCTACGAGTGCATCGAGCCGCAGGTCTCGAACCTCTTCAAGCGCGAGACGCTGTCCGGCGAGTTCCTCCAGGTCAACTCCTACCTGGTGCAGGACCTCAAGGACCTCGGCGTCTGGGACGCCCGCACCCGCGAGGCGCTGCGCGACGCGAGCGGCTCGGTGCAGGACTTCGCGTGGATCCCGGAGGACGTACGGCGGCTCTACCGCACGGCGTGGGAGATCCCGCAGCGCGGCCTGATCGACATGGCCGCCGCCCGCACCCCGTACCTGGACCAGGCCCAGTCCCTGAACCTGTTCCTGGAGACGCCGACCATCGGCAAGCTCTCCTCGATGTACGCGTACGCCTGGAAGTCCGGGCTGAAGACGACGTACTACCTGCGCTCGCGCCCGGCGACCCGGATCGCCCGCGCCGCACAGGCCGCTGTCCCCGTGCAGGCCGCCCCGGACCCCGAGGCCGTCGCCTGCTCCCTTGAGAACCCCGAGTCCTGCGAGGCCTGCCAGTAATGACCAGCGACAACAAGAACCTTCTCGACCCGGGCTTCGAACTGACCCTGCGCCCGATGCGCTACCCGGACTTCTACGAGCGCTACCGGGACGCCATCAAGAACACCTGGACCGTGGAGGAGGTCGACCTCCACTCGGACGTGGCCGACCTCGCGAAGCTCACGCCCGCCGAGCAGCACATGATCGGCCGGCTGGTCGCCTTCTTCGCGACGGGCGACTCGATCGTGGCGAACAACCTGGTGCTGACGCTGTACAAGCACATCAACTCCCCGGAGGCGCGCCTGTACTTGTCGCGCCAGCTCTTCGAGGAGGCCGTGCACGTCCAGTTCTACCTGACCCTGCTGGACACCTACCTCCCCGACCCGGCGGACCGCGCCGCCGCGTTCGCCGCGGTGGAGAACATCCCCTCCATCCGCGAGAAGGCCGAGTTCTGCTTCAAGTGGATGGACTCGGTGGACAACCTGGACCGCCTGGAGTCCAAGGCCGACCGCCGCCGCTTCCTGCTCAACCTCATCTGCTTCGCCGCGTGCATCGAGGGCCTGTTCTTCTACGGCGCCTTCGCGTACGTCTACTGGTTCCGCAGCCGGGGTCTGCTGCACGGTCTCGCCACCGGCACCAACTGGGTGTTCCGTGACGAGACGATGCACATGAGCTTCGCGTTCGACGTCGTGGACACCGTGCGCAAGGAGGAGCCGGAGCTCTTCGACGACGAACTCCGGCAGCAGGTCACCGACATGCTGCGGGAGGCCGTCGAGGCGGAGCTGCAGTTCGGCCGGGACCTGTGCGGTGACGGTCTGCCGGGCATGAACACGGACTCGATGCGCCAGTACCTGGAGTGCGTCGCCGACCAGCGGCTCGGCCGCCTGGGCTTCGCCCCGGTGTACGGCTCGGAGAACCCGTTCTCCTTCATGGAGCTGCAGGGCGTGCAGGAGCTGACGAACTTCTTCGAGCGCCGTCCGTCCGCGTACCAGGTGGCGGTGGAGGGCACCGTCGACCTCGACGAGGACTTCTGAGCCGCCTGCCGGCTGCTTGAGGTCGAGTGCGTCCCCGGCCGACACCGTCCGCGAGGTGGTCGTCGTGCCGGGGAAGCTAGGCGGTCAGGGACCTTCCGCGGTGCTGGGTTTCCCGGCGGTGGCCGGCCCCCTCGGTCCGCCGCGCCTCCCTGATCTGCCGGTCGATGCGCCGGTCGCGCAGGATGCCGAGCACGGAGGGGAGGGCCATGAGGACCAGGATGCCGAGGACCAGGACCATTCCGATGAGACCTTCGATCTGGTTTCCGTTCATGGACACCACTCTCGCGCCGAATGCTCCTTACCGTGAGTGGCAGCACTGCCACACACCCTCGAATTACTGCCAGCGAAGAGGCACACTGGCAGCATGCTGAAGAACGTGGCCACGGTGCTTCTCGACGGTGTGCATCCCTTCGAGCTCGGGGTGGTCTGCGAGGTCTTCGGCCTCGACCGCTCCGACGAGGGGCTGCCGGTGTACGACTTCGCGGTGGTCTCGGCGGAGGGACCGGCGCTCGGCACCCATGTGCCGGGCCTCACCGTCTCCACGCCGTACGGCATCGACCGGCTCGAGGAGGCGGATCTGATCGCGGTGCCGGCCTCGGACGCCAACGTCGCCCGGGACTATCCCCCTGAGTTGCTCGCCGCCCTTCGCCGGGCGGTGGACCGGGGGGCCAGGGTGCTCAGCGTCTGCTCCGGCGTCTTCGTGCTCGGCGCCGCCGGGCTGCTGGACGGGCGCCGGTGCGCCGTGCACTGGCGGCACGCGGACCTGCTGGCCCGCCGTTTCCCGCGGACCCGGGTCGAGCCGGACGTGCTGTACATCGACGAGGACCCGGTGATCACCTCGGCGGGCACCTCCGCCGGCATCGACGCCTGTCTGCACATCGTGCGCAAGGAGCAGGGGCCGGAGGTCGCCGGGAAGATCGCCCGGCGGATGGTGGTGCCCCCGCACCGGGACGGCGGCCAGGCCCAGTACATCGAGCGTCCGCTGCCGGAGGGCCCCTGCGACACGGTCGGCGGGGTGCTGGCCTGGATGACGGAGCACCTCGACGAGGAGGTCACCGTCGAGCAGCTGGCCGCCCGCGCCCTGATGGCCCCGCGCACCTTCGCCCGCCGCTTCCAGCAGGAGACCGGCACCACGCCGTACCGCTGGATCCTGCGGCAACGGGTGTTGCTGGCGCAGGAGTTGCTGGAGGGGACGGACGAGACGATGGACGCCATCGCGGGCCGGACCGGCTTCGGGACGGCGGCCGCGCTGCGGCACCAGTTCGTGAGGTCCCTGGGTACGACGCCGAACGCCTACCGGCGCGCGTTCCGGGGCCCTGAGGCCGCCTGAGCGCGCGCCGGTATCAGACGTGACCCGCCGGTCGGCGGGTCACCAGGGCACGGGTGCGAGCAGCAGCCGGTGCGGGCGCAGGGTGATGCCCACCCGGGTGGTGTCGTTCGACCCGGCGACCTGTTCGAAGCGGTACTTGGCGCACAGGGCCGCGGTGATCAGGCTGAGCTGGGTCATGGAGAAGTGGTCGCTGGGGCACTTGCGGTTGCCGACGCTGAAGGGGCTCATGGCGTACTTGGGCACGTCCCCCGCCCGCTCCGGCAGCCACCGGTCCGGGTCGAAGTCGAGGTGCCCGGCGTACGAGTGCGGGTCGCGCTGGACCGCGTAGGGGCTGTAGACGATGTCGGCCCCGGCCGGAATGCGATAGCCGCCGAGCTCGGTGTCGGCCTTGGCGCGGCGCGTCAATATCCATACGGCGGGCCGCAAACGCATCGCCTCGACGACGACATTGTTGGTGTGCGTGAGCCGGCGAACGTGCTCAAAACCAACCGGTTGACCGCCCGTCACCGATTCGACCTCGGCCCGCACCTTCTCGGCGTGTTCCGGGTGTTCGGCGAGCACCTGGAGCAGCCACATGATCGTGGAGGCGACTGTTTCGCTGCCGGGGGTGAGTATCGCGACCACCTGGTCGTGGATCTCCTGTTCCCCGATGGGCTCGCCATTCTCGTCCTTCGCCGCGAGCAATGCCGTCAGCAAATCGTCCGGCTTTTGACCAGATGCCCGGCGCTCGGCGACGATCTCGTCGACCAGGAGATGCAAATCGGCCAGCGCCCGGTTGAATTCGCGGTTGGCCGGCAACGGCAGCCGGTACAGCGGGCCGAGCGGTACGACCATCCGCCGGTACATACCGCGGAAGACGCTCGCGAGGTCGACGCTGAGCCGCTCGGCGCGCTCGTCCATGTAGTCGCCGCGCAGCAGGCAGCGGGCGGCGATGCGGACGGCGACCCGGAAGGACTCGGAGGTGCAGTCGACGGTGGCGCCGGGCTGCCAGCGCTCGGTCAGGGCATGCGCCTCCTCCTCCATGACCGGCCCGTAGGCGGGGATCGCGGAGAGGTTGAACGCGGGCTGGATGGTCCGGCGTTGGCGCCGGTGCCGGGGTCCGTTGGCGGTGGCGACGCCCTCCTTGCCGAGCAGCCCCTCCAGGGACTCCCACAGCGGGCCGGCGATGATGAAGTCGGGGTTCAGGGCGAGGGCGCCGGTGAGTTCCGGGGTGGTGACGGCGTACACCTCCTTGGGGCCGAGCCTCAGGCGCACCATGTCGCCGTGGGCGCGCAGCCGGGACATGAAGGCCAGCGGGTCGCGGACCAGCCGCCAGCCGTGCCCCAGGACCGGCACACCGCCGCCGGCGAGGGGCGGTTCGCGCAGTTGACTGTGTTCGGAAGCCTCCGCGGTCGCGGGCTTCACGGACTCGACGGTCATTTCTCACCTGCCGCTTCGTTGTTGACGTACGGGGGCGTGGACCGGTCGTCCCAGCTGTCGACCATGTAACGGCCGGATTCGTGGTGGAACCAGTAGACGGAGCTGAACCAGTTCCGCATGTTGCCGACGCAGGCCGTGACGGCCGTGCCGATTTCCTTTCCCTGTACCGTGCCGTCGTCGAGTTCCTCGGCGAACCGCAGCGCGGTCCGCTCGGCGACCAGGAATTCGCTTATGCATTCCTCGACGCGTCGCCTGACTTCTTCGACCGCCTGTTCCAGGCTCATTCCCTCATGGGTGACGAGGCTGATTCCGAGATTGTGCACCTCGTCGCCCGCTATTTCCTTCGGCAGCGAGCAGAGATCGTTGTACCAGGCGGCGAATTCCTGGCTGAGCAGGGCCGGCCTGCGGTACGCCGGGTTTTTCCGCACGGCGTCCGGGAGTTCGATCCCGGCGCTCGGTTCCAGCAGGTCCGTCCATATCCAGTGGGCGAAGGTGAGGCGCCGCAGGGCCAGGTATTCCTCGACCCCGGGAACGTATCCCGAGGTGCGGTTGCGGAACTCGCGGTCGTAGGCCTCGATCACCGCGTGGAAGTGCCGGGCGAAGCGCTGGTTCCAGGTCTGGGGCAGGAACGAGTACAGCCGGGCGACACTGTCCGCGAACCCCGCGACCAGGGTGTCCGGGTGGTGCAGATGGTGCAGGGGTGCGTCGAGGGCCGCATGCAGCCGGAACCGCAGCCGCCGCCAGTCGGCCGGCCTGCGGTGCACGACGTCCCGGTCGTGCCGGTCGTCCCAGACGAAGAACCAGGCGCTGTAGTCGCATATCGCCTGGATGACCTCGTCGGACGCCCCCAGGTAGTACCCCGCCATGAGGTCGGTGTAGCAAAGGCCGTCGGCATATTCCTGCACCTTGTCGGCCGGCATCAGCCGCTTTTCCAGCAGCCAGAGGCGGGTCTTCTCCTGTAGCTGTGGCCAATACGGATGCAGTTGCCGGGGAAACTCGGCCTCGATCACCGGGAGGGCGAGTTGTGGTGGAACCGCGACCGCCGTCGGCGTCGATGTGGTGCTGTGTGAGAAAGCATGCACGAACAAACCCCTCTCAGCCGAGCCAGGTGCGCACGCCCCTCCCGCTGTGCCGGGCGTGCGCCGTTGCGTATCCCCGCAGTTCCCATTCAGCACCACAACTGACCAGTCTGGGAACGGATTTGCTTCACTCACTACCCCACGATGCCGAGAATCTCCCCTTGTGTGACTGATTAAGGATCGCTAGGGGTGCACAAAGGATCGAATGTGCGACGCACAGGCGAGCGAGTCTGACCGAACATGACGAACGCCTGGTCGGAGGGATCCCGACCAGGCGTCACACCTGCACTTCTGCGTCTCAGTCGTTGGCGACCACGGGGTAGCGTGGCTCGTTCTCGGCCATCTGCCGCAGCGCGTCCTTGCGCTCGCGCTTGGAGAGCCGGTCGATGTACAGGTAGCCGTACAGATGGTCGGTCTCGTGCTGCAAACACCGAGCGAAGTAGCCGGTGCCGCGCACCTTGATCGGGTTGCCCTTCTCGTCCTGTCCGGTGACCTCGGCGTAGTCGGGCCGGGCGAGCGGGGCGTAGGCGGTGGGCACCGACAGGCACCCCTCGTTGCTGTCGTCCAGTCGCCGCTTGTCCGCGGGCAGGTCGACCAGCTTCGGGTTGCACACCACACCCACGTGCCGGGCGCCCGCGTCGTCCTGGCAGTCGTAGACGAAGACCTTCAGGTCGACACCGATCTGGTTGGCGGCGAGCCCGACACCCTCGGCGGTCCGCTGACTGGCGAACATGTCGGCGACGAGCTGGTCCAGCTCCGCCCCGAACTCGGTGACGTCCTTGCACTCCTTGTGCAGCACCGGGTTCCCGACGACGGTGATGGGCCGCGAGGTCCCCCGCTCACGCCAGGCGTTCTCGCGCTCCTCGGTCCCCTCGGTGTCGATGACGAACCCCTCGTCATCCACGGGGAGCACGCCCACGTGCTGCTGATCGGTGTCCTGCTGGGCCATGACCGCGGTAAGCCTTCCTAGGTAAAACGGGGGTGATGTTGCTGATACAGGGTACGTGGAAGCGCCCCGTCAGGGGCGCGGGGACCTGCGCGAGCAACCACTCACGACCCGCAGTGACCCACCGGCCTCAACACACCTCTTCCAGATCCCGCCAGTCCCGAGAATCAGGGCTGTCCGCAACCCACCCGTCCAGCAACCCCCTCACCAGCGAAGCCGGCGCAGCCACCCCGCACTCCCGCTCCGGCACCCACAACTGCCCGTCCGTCCGATGCCCCAGCGGCCCCGGATGCCCCGGCTCACTGTGGTCGTGGGGATCGAGATGCACCCCGTCCCCCTCGTCGGACGGCATCCGCGACTCGGAACACATCCGGCACAGCAACCGCACCGAGGAGGACCAGTCCTCCGCCGCGAACCCGGCGTCCCCGGCCAGCTGCTCCAGCGCGTCCCGGTCCGTCTCGGTCGCCGCCTCCAGCAGCACCACCCACGTCGGCACCGGCGACGGCGCCCACAGCTCGATCTCGTCGAAGACGGGGTACGCGTGCCCGGTCACCGTGGTCCGCTCGCCGTGCGGCACCCCGTCGTGGAGCACGACCTCGCCCCAGCGCCGCCCGGACGAAGGAAGCGGAATGGACTGCACCTCGATCCGGGCGGGGTCCAGCCGCCGCCCCCACACCACCTCGGCCTCCCCCTCCGGGGACAGCCGCACGGCGGCACTGCCCAGGTCCATGCCGTCCGGCTCACCGGACACCGTGGCGCCGCCCGGCACCCGCAGCCCGTACGCCTGCCAGGCCCGCCGCGCCAGCGGCCAGTCCTGCAGCGCGGTCGCCGCGATGCCCACGTTCCACCAGTCGGGCGCCCCGGTCTCCCGGTCGAGCAGGGCCACCGCCCGCAGCCCGGCCGCCCGTGCCTGCTCCCAGTCGTGCCGGAACTTGTGCAGCAGGGCGAGGTTGAACCAGGACTCCGACAGCCAGGGTTCCAGGTCGGCTGCGCGCGTCAGCAGCTCGCCCGCGTCCTCGTACCGGCCGTCGCCGATCAGCGTGAACGCGCGGTCGGTGGCCTGCCGCCAGGAGGCGGAGGGCCGGTGCCGTCCCTTGCCGAAGATCCTCACGATTCCCGCCTGCCAGTTCCATTTCCGCACAGTGGGCTGGCTTGTGCCCCCGGACATCACCCTCTCCCTCGCATCCAACCACGTACGACGGGAGGGCCGCTCATTACCCATGGGTTACCCAGCCGCGCGCAAGGTCAGACAGTCCCTGGAGAGCACGCGGGCCAGTGACTCCACGACCTCGGGAGCGTAGTCCCCGGCAGTGGCCAGGCGTAACTCCTCCAGCGCGGTCAGCGGCCCGCCGGGCCCGCAATCCCGGGCCTTCTCCTCGTACGCGTTGACGGCCCGCACGATCCGCGCGGCGACCGGCTGCTCCCGGTACGGGTCGGCCTGCCGCTCCACGACCACGGCGACCGCCGCGTCCACCCCGGTCTGCCGTACGACGGCCCCGCCGAGCAGGGCTATCCGCCGCTGCTCCGCCGCCGGCAGCACGGCGGTGGCCCCGGCGGGCACCGGGTCGACGAGACTGAGCTGGCCGATGTCGTGCATCAGCGCCGCGTACTCCAGCACGGTGAGCTCCGCTCGGGACAGCCCCAGGTCCCGCCCGACGGCCCGGCTCAGCGTGGCCACCCGGCGGGCGTGCCCGGCCGGGGTGTACCCCGCTATCTCGGTGGCGCGGGCGAGCGAGGCGATGGTCTGCCGGTAGGTGGCCCGGACGGCCGCGTACCGGCGCAGGGACAGCTGGGTGAGAAGCAGGGGCAGGCAGAAGACGGGCAGCGCCCACAGCCCCGCGACGGCGACGGCCAGCGCCATCACCGCCCCGGTGGCGCAGACGGCGGACCCGATGCCGAGCAGCCCGCGCAGCTCGTCCCGCAGCAGCGGCCCGAACGGCCACCCGGTGCGGGAGTGGGCCTGCGCGGCGGCGAGCACGGCGTCGCACAGCGCGGTGAGCACCAGCAGCGCGACCAGCAGCAGCGCGTACGCCGGTCCGCCCGGCTGCTCCAACACGCCCCTGCTGTAGAGGGGTTGGAAGCAGACGGCGGCGAAGCCGACGGTGAGGACGCGGCGGGCGAGGTGGTCGAGGGTGGGCCGCCGCCCGCCGGCTATGTGCGGGACGCTGCCGAGCAGCGAGGCCGCGCAGACGACGGTGACGACCTGGCAGGTCCCGTCGTGGGTGGCGGCCCCGGCGTCGGCACCGAGCAGCGCGTAGGCGAGCCCGCCGGCGGCGCCGAGCGGGGCGGCCTCCCGAACCTCGGCGCCGGTCCACCGGGCCCACTCCCCGACGCCGACGAGCACCCCGAAGGCGAGGGCGGGGCCGCGGTCGTCGAGGCCCTCCCAGAGGGTGCCGGCGAGACAGCAGAGGGCGAGCAGCAGGGCGGCGAGGCGGATGCACCCGAGCGCGGCGGGCGGGCGGGAGCGCGGTGCCGGAGCCGGACCGGCGGAGCCGCTGCCGCCGCCCATCGGTCCCGGGGCGAACGCCGGCGCGCCGGACGTCACCGGGTACCCCGCCCGACGCTCTCGCGGCCACCGCCCGGCGGACCGGGAACGGACTGGTCCGCCGGGCCTGCCGAGCCTGCCGGGTCGGCTGAATCGACCTGGTCCGCCTGGTCTGCCTGGTCCGCCGGGCCTGCCGGGCCTGCCGGGTCGGTCGGGTCGGTCGGGTCGGTCGGGCCTGCCGGGTCGGTCGGGTGGATGTCGGCGGTGACCGCCGGGTGCCAGCCGTGCCTGGCCAGGGCGCGTGCCAGGGCGTCGACCGCCTCCGCGTCGAAGTGCCGGCCCGCGCACCGTCGTAACTCCGCGACCGCGGCGGCCACCGGCCGGGCCCGGCTGTAGCAGCGCGTCGACGTCATTGCGTCGAAGGCGTCGGCGACGGCCACCACGCGGGCCGATTCCGGGATCTGGCTGCCGGCCAGGCCGTAGGGGTAGCCGCTGCCGTCGATGCGCTCGTGGTGGTGGAGGATCGCCGCGCGGGCCTCCCCGAGGAAGGAGATCCCGCGCACCATCTCGTGGCCGTACTCGGGGTGCAGCTCGATGATCCGGCGTTCCTCGGGGGTGAGCGGCCCGTCCTTGCGGAGCAGCCGGGTAGGAACGCCGAGCTTTCCCACGTCGTGGAGGATGCCGGCGAAGCGGAGCACCTCCACCCGGTCGTCGTCCATGCCCAGCTCGCGCGCGATCATCACGGAGGCCTGTCCGACCCGCTCGCTGTGTCCGCGGGTGTAGCCGTCCTTGATGTCGACGGCCTGGACGAGCGCGCGGATGGTGGCCTGGTGGGCGGCGCGCTCCCGGTGGTACTGGGCGAACACCCACCAGGACACGCACATCGGCAGCAGGACGAGCAGGGCGGCGACGGGGCCGTAGGGGCTGCGCCAGAGCACGGCCATCATCAGCCCGGCCAGCCCGTGCACCCCGACCGGGGCGACGGAACGGGACAGCACGCCCCGCCAGGCCCGTCGTACCGGGACCCGCTCGGCCACCGCGAGAATCCCGCCGTCGAGGAGGGCGAGAACCGTGCAGAAGGCCAGCACGGCCGCGCCGCAGGGCAGCAGGGCGTACGGGAAGTCGGAGTCCACCACCGCGTCCCGCCCGCCCAGCGCCCAGTGCACGTGCCCCGCGCCCCACACGGCGAGCGCCGGCTCGGCGGCCCGCCAGATCCGGCGCAGCGCCTGCGGCCGTTGTTCGGCGGGCGAGAGCAGCGCACCCGGCAGCGGTACGAGCGCCGCGGCCGGCGGTGGCAGCAGGAAGGCGGCGGCGAGCAGCACCGGATAGAAGGTGCCGCCGAGACGGCGCCGTACGACGTGCTCGCAGGCCGCGTACAGCGCGGCGAGGAGGGCGACGGCCCACCACGGCGTATGTACGCCGGGCAGCGGCAGCAGACAGAGCAGGGCAGCGAGGGCGACACAGGCCACGTACACGCGCACCCGCGCCGGAACCGCCTCCATGTCGCCCTCCCCCGACCATGCCTGTCCAGGCTCCGGAGCCTAGGGCGGGAACCGGAGGGTCTGGGAGCTTATGACCGGAGGATTAGCACGTTCGGGTGATGGGACAGCGGGGCGGGAACCGCCCGGCGCCGCGGGGTCAGCTCTCCGGCGTGACCGGTGCGACCGGGGCCGCCGAAGTGGTCTGGGCAGCCGTGACGTCGTGGTCCGGGACGGCCTGGCCGGAGCGGATCAGATCCAGCCGCCCCAGCACCTTGGACCGCAGGTCACTCGGCACGTCGTCATGCCCGCAGCACCGCTTGACCAACTTCTTCACGGCCTGCTCCAGCCCGTACTTCTCCAGGCAGGGGGAGCACTCGTCGAAGTGCTGCTTGAACTTGACGCGATCGACGTCCGGCATCTCACTGTCGAGGAACTCGTACAGATGATCGAGTACCTCACTGCAGTCCGTCTCGTGCGGCTCTCCGCAGCTCATGAGCCCGAGCCTTTCGCTTCGTTCGACTCCCCGGCGCCGGCCGGTACGAGCCCGCGCTCACGCGCGTAGTCCTCCAGCATGCCGCGCAGTTGACGGCGGCCCCGGTGCAGCCGGGACATCACCGTACCGATGGGTGTCCCCATGATGTCCGCGATCTCCTTGTAGGCAAAGCCCTCTACGTCGGCAAGGTAGACGGCGATGCGGAATTCCTCGGGGATCGCCTGCAGCGCTTCCTTCACGTCCGAGTCGGGCAGGTGGTCGAGCGCCTGCGACTCCGCGGAGCGCAAGCCCGTCGACATGTGCGACTCGGCGCGGGCGAGCTGCCAGTCCTCGATCTCCTCGGCCGCGGAGCGCTGGGGTTCACGCTGCTTCTTGCGGTACGAGTTGATGAAGGTGTTGGTGAGAATGCGGTACAGCCACGCCTTGAGGTTGGTGCCCTCACGGAACTGGTGGAAGGACGCGTACGCCTTGGCGTAGGTCTCCTGCACCAGGTCCTCGGCGTCGGCCGGGTTGCGGGTCATGCGCAGTGCGGCCGAGTACATCTGGTCGAGGAATTCGAGCGCGTCCCGCTCGAAGCGCGCGGTGCGCTCCGAGGTCGACTCCGCGCTGACGCCCTGGCCCTCGGGCAGCTCCGCCTGGCCGTTGTCGGTCCCTGCGTCGGTACCGGTGACCGGACCCACCTCCTCAAGATGCCGGGCAGGACCGAAACCGATCCCACTCGTCTCGGAGGATAGAACACGACCCGGGCCTGCCGCCGCTCGAATAGGAGCGGTCTTGGCCGCGTGCAGTACCGTCCAGTCCAGGTCAGCGCTGCTGCTACGGCTCGGGCAGATGGTCGAACCCATGCGGCGGACTTCCTCTCCTTCGGCGTCGGCGCTGGTGCCCCAGCACTTCTGTCCGCCTCAACAGTGGTCCGCCGCGCAACATTCCCGGGCGTCACCCGAGCGACGCGGTCCACTCGACGACCGCGTCCGTGATGAGGGTCACTGCCTGTTCCGGACCGATCTCCGCCCGTTTGGGTACCGCGAACCCGTGATCCGCGTCCGGCACCTCGACGAGTTCGTAGTCGCCCTCCGGGAACTCGGCCGGCTTCCCGAACGGGTCGTTCCCGCCCTGCACGACGAGCGTGGGCACCCCGGCGCCCAGCAGCTCCCCGGCCCGCGACTTCTCCGGCTTCCCGGGCGGGTGCAGCGGAAAGCTCAGCGCGAGGACGGCGGCGGCGCCCAGCTCCGTCGCCGTACGGCAGGCGACCCGGGCGCCGGCGCTGCGCCCGCCCGACACCACCGGCAGCCCCGGCGCGGCGAGCGCGGGCCACAGGCCCCGCCAGCCGGTGTCGAGGGTCTTCGGGGCGGGCGCGAGCCTCTTCCCGGCGACCCGCCAGGGCTGCTCGACGAGCGCGACGGTCACGCCGTGCTCCGGCAGGACCGCTGCGATCGCCCGCAGATCCCGCGCCTCGATGCCCCCGCCCGCCCCGTGGCCGACGGCGAGCACCAGCCGCGCCTGCTCCGCCTCGTGCCAGGTGATGCGGGCGTCCCCCGCCTCGGTACCGACGATCTTCGATGTGGTCACGCCAGAAGGCTAGAAGAGTGTGCCCTCCTCGGGCCCCTCCAGCTCCTTCAGCAGCTCCGGGCTGTTGTTGCGGACGTTGCTGACGGCCGTGGAGACCGGGTACGCCCGCATCAGCCCCTCCGGCGGCGGGGCGAGCAGCGAGCGCAGGTCCTCGACGTCCGTCCGGGCCGGGTCGAGCCAGGCGTCCCAGCGGTCCGGGGTCAGCATGAGCGGCATCCGGGGGTGGATGTCCGCGAGCGACCCCGGCCCCTCGGCGGGCGCCACCGCCAGCGGCGCGGTCTCCGCCTCCGTGGTGATCACCGAGCAGGTCGCCCACCAGGCCAGCGGGTGCTCGTCGGGCAGCGTGCGGTCCCGCCAGAACTCGTACAGCCCGGCCATCGCGAACACCGAGCCGTCGGCCGGGAGCACGAAGTACGGCTGCTTGCGCGGCCGCTTCTTCTTCCCCTCGACCTCCAGGTCCCGCTCGTCCTTGGCGGTGACCCACTCGTAGTAGCCGTCGGCGGGCAGGATGCAGCGGCGGGTGGCGAAGGCACGGCGGTACGACGGCTTCTCGTGCACGGTCTCGGCCCGCGCGTTGATCATCCGGGCGGCACCCTCCGGCGACTTGGCCCAGGAGGGCACCAGCCCCCACTTCAGCTTGCGCAGCTGGCGAACCGGACGGCGGTCGTCGGCGTCTTTCAACGGACGGTCGAGGACGGCGTAGACCTCCTTGGTCGGAGCCACGTTGTAGTCGGGCTCCAGGGTCTCCTCGGGCTCCCACTTCGCTATTTCAAAGACTCCTGCGAGATCCTCGGGCCCACGACTGGATGCATACCGTCCGCACATACGTGCAACACTGCCAGACTCCACATCTCCAGAGGGAGTAACCGCCGCACCATGGACAGCATCGCCGCCCTCGCGCTGCCCGACCTCTGGGACCGTCTGACGGGTACCCAGTCCGACCCCGATCTGTGGGTGGTGCTCGCGACACTGGTCGCCGCGCTCGCGGTGATCGTCCCGCACGGCCTGTGGCGGATATCCCGCAACGCCATCACGATCGCCCACGAGGGCGGCCACGGCCTGGTCGCCCTGCTCACCGGCCGCCAGCTCACCGGCATCCGGCTGCACTCCGACACCAGCGGCCTCACCCTCAGCCGGGGCAAGCCGCACGGCATCGGCATGATCCTCACGGCGGCGGCCGGCTACACGGCTCCCCCGCTCCTCGGCCTCGGCGGCGCGGCCCTCCTCGGCGCCGGCCGCATCACCCTGCTGCTCTGGCTCGCCACGGCCCTGCTCGTCGTGATGCTGGTGATGATCCGCAACGCGTACGGCGTCCTGACGGTGTTCCTGACCGGCGGCACCTTCCTGCTGGTGTCCTGGCTGGCCGGTCCCCAGGTACAGGCGGCGTTCGCCTACGCGGTGGTCTGGTTCCTGCTGCTCGGCGGAGTCCGCCCGGCCTTCGAACTCCAGGCGAAGCGCTCCCGCGGCGGCGCCGGCGACTCGGACGCCGACCAGCTGTCGAGGCTGACCCATCTCCCGGCGGGCATATGGCTGTTCCTGTTCCACACGGTGTCCCTGTGCGCACTGATCGGCGGGGGCAGGTGGCTGCTGGGCATGTGACCAGCACCTCACAGCCGACAGCACCACAGCCGCCCCAAAGGGGCGCGGGGAACTGCGCGCTCAGCCCCCACGGCGCCGCACCCGACCACCGGCCTCCCCGCGAAGCGGCGCCGCACCCGACCACCGGCCTCCCCGCGAAGCGGCGCCGCACCCGACCACCGGCCTCCCCGCGAAGCGGCGCCGCACCCGACGGACCACCCCCGCCCACCGCCACCGCACCCCGACCCCGGCCGCGCACTAAAGTGACCCCATGGCCGCAAACCCCACCGCACCAACCGCCCTCTGGCCCGCCCCCCACGCGAGCGGAGCCGTCGACGCCACGGTTCACGTGCCCGGGTCCAAGTCGGTCACCAACCGCGCCCTCGTCCTCGCCGCCCTCGCCTCCGAGCCCGGCTGGCTGCGTCGCCCCCTCCGCTCCCGCGACACCCTGCTGATGGCCGACGCCCTGCGCGCGATGGGCGTCGGCATCGAGGAAGGCGTCGGCCCCGACGGCTCCGGCGAGGCCTGGCGCGTGATCCCCGCAGGACTCCGCGGCCCCGCCACCGTCGATGTCGGCAACGCCGGCACGGTGATGCGCTTCCTCCCGCCCGTCGCCACCCTCGCCGCAGGCGACATCCGCTTCGACGGCGACCCGCGCTCCTACGAGCGCCCCCTGCACGGCGTGATCGACGCCCTGCGCACCCTCGGCGCCCGCATCGACGACGACGCCCGGGGCGCACTCCCGCTGACCGTGCACGGCGGCGGCGCGCTGGACGGCGGCCCGGTGTCCATCGACGCCTCGTCCTCCTCCCAGTTCGTGTCGGCCCTGCTCCTGTCCGGCCCGCGCTTCAACCAGGGCGTGGAGGTCCGGCACACCGGCCGGAGCCTGCCCTCCCTCCCGCACATCCGGATGACCGTCGACATGCTGCGCGCGGTCGGCGCCCAGGTGGACACCCCCGAGTCCGGCGGCGAACCGAACGTCTGGCGGGTCACCCCGGGCGCCCTGCTCGGCCGGGACCTCACCGTCGAGCCGGACCTCTCCAACGCCCAGCCGTTCCTCGCCGCGGCCCTGGTGACCGGCGGCAAGGTGCTGATCCCGGACTGGCCGTCCCGGACGACCCAGCCGGGCGACCGGCTGCGCGAGATCTTCACCGAGATGGGCGGTTCCTGCGAACTGACCGAGTACGGCCTGGAGTTCACCGGCTCGGGCCGGATCCACGGCATCGATGTCGACCTGGGTGACGTCGGCGAGCTGACCCCCGGCATCGCGGCGGTCGCCGCCCTCGCGGACACCCCCTCCACCCTGCGCGGGGTGTCCCACCTCCGGCTGCACGAGACGGACCGGCTGGCCGCGCTCACCAAGGAGATCAACGAACTCGGCGGCGATGTCACCGAGACCGCCGACGGGCTGCGGATCCGCCCGCGCAGGCTGCACGGCGGGGTCTTCCACACCTACGAGGACCACCGCATGGCG
Organism: Streptomyces sp. NPDC054770; assembly: GCF_053611985.1. NCBI lineage: Bacteria > Bacillati > Actinomycetota > Actinomycetes > Kitasatosporales > Streptomycetaceae > Streptomyces > Streptomyces sp. NPDC054770. The sequence goes on along the minus strand of NZ_JBSHBL010000050.1, from coordinate 6,957 downwards.
ACCGCCGGTGCGATCATCGGCCTGGCGGTGGCGGACGTACAGATCGAGAACGTGGCGACGACGGCGAAGACCCTGCCGGACTTCCCCGACCTGTGGACCGGGATGCTCGAAAGCGGCGGGGCGTAGGGGCGTACGACCATGCGCCGCTACGGCAAGCACACCGACGAGGACGACATCCGCAGCCGTCCCAACCGCAAGGGCAACCGGCCGCGGACACACATCCGCCCCGCGCACGAGGACGCCGCCGAGGGGATGGTCCTCACCGTCGACCGGGGCCGGCTGACCTGTCTGGTCGAGGACCGTACGGTCCTCGCGATGAAGGCCCGCGAGCTGGGCCGCAAGGCGGCCGTGGTCGGCGACCGGGTGGCCCTGGTCGGCGATCTGTCCGGCAAGAAGGACACCCTCGCCCGTATCGTGCGCATCGAGGACCGCGCGTCGGTGCTCCGCCGTACCGCGGACGACGACGACCCGTTCGAGCGGGTGGTCGTCGCCAACGCCGACCAGCTGGCGATCGTCACGGCCCTGGCCGACCCCGAGCCCCGCCCCCGCCTGATCGACCGCTGCCTGGTCGCGGCCTTCGACGCCGGCCTCACCCCGCTGCTGGTCCTGACCAAGTCGGACCTGGCCCCGCCGGACAAGCTCCTGGAGCTGTACGGCGACCTGGAGATCCCGTACGTGGTCACGAGCCGCGAGGAACTGGCGGCGGGCGACGCGGCCCGCCGGGTCCGGGAGCATCTCGACGGCAAGATCACGGCGTTCGTCGGCCACTCCGGCGTGGGCAAGACGACGCTGGTGAACGCCCTGGTCCCCGAGGACCGCCGCCGTTCGACCGGACATGTGAACGCGGTGACCGGCCGGGGCCGTCACACCACGACCTCCGCCCTGGCGCTCCCCCTGTCCGACGACGAGGGCTGGGTCATCGACACTCCGGGCGTCCGTTCCTTCGGCCTGGCCCACATCGACCCGTCCCGGGTCATCCTCGCGTTCCCCGACCTGGAGCCCGGCACGGTGAACTGCCCGCGCGCGTGCAGTCACGACGAGCCGGACTGCGCGCTGGACGAGTGGGTCGCGGAGGGGCACGCGGACCCGGCCCGGCTCTACTCACTGCGCCGGCTGCTGTCGACCCGGGAGCGTACTGAAGGCGACTGACCACCGGGGTGTTTGTCATCACCCGAGTTCGGTAAGTGCATAATCGCACCGAGCTGGACATACGGGAGGACAGCACATGGCGTGGCTGCTGGTGATCGTGGCCGGGATCCTGGAGACCGGCTTCGCCGTGTGCCTCAAGCTCTCCCACGGCTTCACCCGACTATGGCCGACGGTGGCCTTCGCCTCCTTCGCGCTGGGCAGCTTCGGCCTCCTCACCCTCTCCCTGAAGAAGCTGGACGTGGGCCCGGCGTACGCGGTCTGGACCGGCATCGGCGCGGCCGGCACGGCGATCTACGGCATGGTCTTCCTGGGCGACCTGGTCTCCACCCTGAAGATCATCTCCATCAGCCTGGTGATCGCGGGCGTGATCGGCCTCCAGCTGTCGGGCTCGGCCCACTGAGACACGGCGGCCGGGCCCCGGCCCGGCCGCGGCCTCACACGACCGAGCGCACCCGGGGGAAGTGACAGGCGGCCCCGTCCCCTTCGAACACCGGGACGTCCACGGCGCATCTCTTCCGCTCCTCCTCCGCCAGCTCCGCGTACACCGGACACCGCCCCCGGAACCGGCACCCCTCGTACCTGCGGGTCGGGCTCGGCGGGTCCCCCGCCAGCAGGATCCGGGTCCGCTTCCGCTCCAGCTCCGGATCGGGCAGCGGCACGGCCGACAACAGGGCCTGGGTGTACGGGTGCCGGGGCGCCGCGAACACCTCGTCCACCGGACCGGCCTCGACCGTGCGGCCGAGGTACACCACGCTCACCCGGTCGGCGATGTTCCGCACCACCGACAGGTCGTGCGAGACGAAGAGGTAGGCCAGCCCCAACTCGTCCTTCAGCCGCCGCAGCAGGTCGAGCACCCCCGCCTGGACAGAGACGTCCAGCGCGGACACCGGCTCGTCCAGCACCAGCAGTTCCGGCTCGACGGAGAGCGCGCGGGCGATGCCGATCCGCTGCCGCTGCCCGCCGGAGAACTCGTGCGGGTACCGCTCCGCGTCCGCCGGATCGAGCCCGACCTGCGCCAGCAGCTCCCGCACCCGCCGGCCGGGCCGCGGCCCGGCCGGCGCCCTGCGTCCGCAGCGGCTCGGCGACGATGTCCCCGACCGGCATCCGGGGATCCAGCGAGGCCATCGGGTCCTGGAAGACGATCTGGACCCGCCGCCGCAGTGCCCGGGTCTCCGCGACTCCCCGACCAGGCCGAGGACTTCGCCCCGGCGGAGGGTGGGCTGGCTCAAATAGCCCTGTCCGGCAGGGTCCTGTCCGGCACAGTCCGGTCCGGCAGAGTCCTGTCCTGCAAGACCCTGTCCTGCACGGGCTGCCGGTGGAGGGCTCCGCGGACCAGGTCCGCCACCGCGCCGTCCACCGGGGGCGCGGCCACGCAGGACAGGGCGAGCCGCACGGCCAGTTCGCAGAAGCGGGCCAGCTCGCCGTCCGTCCTGGCCGCGCCGGGCGCGGCGAGCACGGCCACCGCCCGGTCCCGCACGATCTGCACGAAGTCGCCGGGCGAGGGCAGCGGCCCGTCCGCCCGGCGCTGCGCGGGCACGGCGGAGGTGGACGGCACGGCGGAGAGCGTCGGCGCGGGCAGCCGCTCGCTCCAGCAGCCGGTGAGCATGGCCCGTACGAGCACGTTCTCGCGGGCCGCGGCGGCCATCCACTCGGCGGTCGCGGTGAGCCGCTCGCGCGCCTCGGTATGGCTTCCCAACGCCCGCTCGACCCCGGCGAGATACCCGTCGGCCTCCCTGCGCACCAGCGCCCTCGCCAGGCCCTCCTTGCTGCCGAACTCGTTGTACAGCGTCTGCCGGGACACCCCGGCGGCCGCCGCCACGTCGACCATCCGCACGGCGGCCCACGGCCGGCGCGCAAGCGCCGCGTAGGCGGCGTCCAGTAGGGATTCCCGGGCTGCCGGCATCATCGCCTCCCTGGGGCGAGCGACTCTGCGCCCAGATTTGACGCGCACGAATCCACTGTCAAGGGTTCGCGAAGGCACCGGGGGGCGCCCTTCGGCCAACACGCGCGGGCGTGCCACGGGCCTGCCGCGGGCGTACCGAGGTCACCGCCCGATCACTTGCCGGCATCACCCGCCCTCCCCCTTGTAGCCCCGCGCCGCCCCGGCAGATACCGTTCGTCACATGCCGGACTACCTTGATGACCTGCGTCTCGCCCACGTGCTCGCGGACGCGGCCGACGCCGCGACCATGGACCGCTTCAAGGCCCTCGACCTCAAGGTCGAGACCAAGCCGGACATGACCCCGGTGAGCGAGGCGGACAAGGCCGCCGAGGAACTGATCCGCGGCCAGTTGCAGCGCGCCCGCCCGCGGGACGCGGTCCTCGGCGAGGAGTACGGCATCGAGGGCACCGGCCCGCGCCGCTGGGTGATCGACCCGATCGACGGCACCAAGAACTACGTGCGCGGCGTCCCGGTGTGGGCGACCCTGATCTCCCTGATGGAGGCGGCCGAGGGCGGCTACCGGCCGGTCGTCGGCGTGGTCTCCGCGCCCGCGCTGGGCCGCCGCTGGTGGGCCGCGAAGGGCCACGGCGCGTTCACCGGCCGCAGCCTCTCCTCGGCCAGCCGCCTGCGCGTCTCCAATGTCTCGAAGCTGTCGGACGCCTCCTTCTCGTACTCGTCGCTGGGCGGCTGGGAGGAGCGGGGAAACCTGAACGGCTTCCTGGACCTCACGCGCGAGGTGTGGCGCACGCGCGCGTACGGCGACTTCTGGCCGTACATGATGGTCGCCGAGGGGTCCTTGGACATCTGCGCCGAGCCGGAGCTGTCCCTGTGGGACATGGCGGCCAACGCGATCGTGGTGACGGAGGCCGGCGGCACCTTCACCGGTCTCGACGGCCGTCCGGGCCCGCACAGCGGCAACGCGGCCGCGTCCAACGGTCTGCTCCACGACGAACTGCTGTCGTACCTCGCCCCGCGTTACTGAAACGGTCTCCTGAGGCACAACGGGGCCAAACGGAGTTGCAGAGCCCGGCACATATGAGCGCGTGCGCCCTCAATTGGATGCACGCACCCCCTTGTTGACCCGCGCTTTACCTGCCACCCTGAGAGAACCCTCACTTGTGCGTTTGTGAATCACCGAACTATCCCGGCGATTTCCTAGGAGGTGGCACCTTCCATGCTCGTCCGTGACGCCATGAGCACGGTCGTCCTCACCGTCGGCCCCGCCCACACCCTCCGCCAGGCAGCCGCCCTGATGTCCGCGCGCCGCGTGGGCGCGGCAATCGTCCACGACCCGGACGCCGGCGGCATCGGCATCCTCACCGAACGGGACATCCTCAACTCCGTGGGCCTCGGCCAGAACCCGGACACGGAGCCCATCCACGCCCACACCACCAACGACGTCGTGTTCGCCACCCCGACCTGGACGCTGGAGGAGGCGGCCCGGGCGATGGCCCACGGCGGCTTCCGCCATCTGATCGTCCTGGACGGCGGCGAACCGGCCGGCATCGTCTCGGTCCGCGACATCATCCGCTGCTGGGCCCCGGCCCGCGCGCCGCAGCCCGTGTAGCGGCCCCTACGGGTATGCCGAACGGGCCGGACCCCGACCTCCCGGGGATCCGGCCCGCCCGCCCACGACAAGCGGTCCAGTACTGGAGTGTCAGCCACGCAGGGCCTGGACCGTGGCCTCCAGTCGCTTGCCGAAGTCTTCGTCGGCCCGGCGGAAGTTGCCGATCGCGCGCTCGGCGATGTCGTCGCGCGACACCTTGGCGATGAAACCGGCCAGGTTCTCGATCAGCCGCTCCTGCTCCGCCGCGGACATCAGGCGGTACAGGTCGCCCGCCTGCACGAAGTCGTCGTCCTCGGCGTGCACGGGTGCGGGATGGTTGCCGGTGCCGCCGGCGAGACCGTGGTACGGCTGCCACAGCGGACGGCCGGTCTGCGCCGGTCCGCCGAAGCTGTTCGGCTCGTAGTTCTTCGCGCCCCCGTGCCGGCCGTCGTACAGGGAGCCGTCGCGGGAGTGGGTGCGCGCCTCGGCGGCGTGCGGGCGGTTGACCGGCAGGTGGTCGGCGTTGATGCCGACGCGGTAGCGGTGGGCGTCGCCGTAGGCGAAGAGGCGGCCCTGGAGCATCTTGTCGGGGGACGGGCCGATGCCGGGCACGAAGTGTGCCGGGGAGAAGATGCTCTGCTCCACCTCCGCGAAGACGTTCCGCGGGTTGCGGTTCAGCTCCAGCCTGCCGATCTCGATCGGCGGGTAGTCCGCGTGCGGCCACACCTTGGTGAGGTCGAAGGGGTTGAAGCGGTAGGCCGCCGCGTCCGCCGCCGGCATGATCTGCACCTGCACGGTCCAGGTCGGGAAGTCCCCGCGCTCGATGGCCTCGCGCAGATCGCGCTGGTGGCTGTCCGGGTCCTCACCGGCGAGGCGGTTCGCCTCCGCCTGGGTGAGGTTCCTGATCCCCTGGTCGGTCTTGAAGTGGTACTTGACCCAGAAGACCTCGCCGGCCTCGTTGTTCCACTGGTAGGTGTGCGAGCCGTAGCCGTTCATGTGGCGGTACGAGGCCGGGATGCCGCGGTCGCCGAACAGCCAGGTCACCTGGTGCGTGGACTCGGGGCTGAGCCCCCAGAAGTCCCAGACGTTGTCCGCCTCCTGGCTGCCCGTGTAGGGGTCGCGCTTCTGGGTGTGGATGAAGTCGGGGAACTTGATGGCGTCCTTGATGAAGAACACCGGGGTGTTGTTGCCGACGAGGTCGTAGTTGCCGTCCTCGGTGTAGAACTTCAGCGCCCAGCCGCGCGGGTCGCGCACGGCGTCGGCGGCACCCAGGTTGCCGGCCACCGTCGAGAAGCGCAGGAAGGTCTCGGTCTGCTTGCCGACCTCGGAGAGGAAGGCGGCGCGCGTGTACGGCGTGACGTCGGCGGTGACCGTGAAGGTGCCGTAGGCGCCCGCACCGCGCGCGTGCACCACGCGCTCCGGGATGCGCTCGCGGTTGAAGTGGGCGAGCTTCTCCAGCAGGAGCTGGTCCTGGACCAGGACCGGACCGCCGATGCCCGCGGTCTCGCTGTTCTGGTTGTCGGCGACCGGCGCCCCGGCCTCCGTGGTCAGCGGCCGCTGCGTCACACCTGTCTCCTGCATCCCCTGCGTCATTTCACACCTTTCCTGTCACTTCGCTGGCCCTGAAATCGATCCTACATTGGACTTAGTCCAAGTCAAGTATGGCTCCAAAGTCACACCTGTTCGGAAAAAGGGGGCCCGGCTGTTAGGCTGAATGCCATGAGTGACCTTCTGGAACGGCTGCGTGGACGCGGATGGCGGATGACCGCGCAGCGACGCGTCGTGGCCGAGGTTCTCGACGGCGAACACGTCCACCTGACGGCCGACGAGGTGCATTCCAGGGCCGTCGCCAAACTGCCCGAGATCTCCCGGGCGACCGTCTACAACACGCTGGGTGAGCTGGTCTCGCTCGGCGAGGTCCTAGAGGTCTCGACGGACAAGCGCGCCAAGCGGTACGACCCGAACGCGCACCGGCCGCACCATCACCTGGTCTGCGCCCGCTGCGGCTCGATCCGCGACGTCCACCCGACCGGCAACCCGCTGGCCGACCTGCCCACCTCGGAGCGGTTCGGCTTCACGGTCTCCGACGTCGAGGTGACCTACCGCGGCCTGTGCCCGGACTGCGCCGCAGCCGCCTGACGAACGTTCCCGAAGGCCCCGGCACTCGTCACTCGTGATGAGCGCCGGGGCCTTCGCCGTACCCGCCCGCCCCGCGTCCAGGGCACTCGCACACAAAAACCGAGGGCCGGAATCCGTTTCCGGATTCCGGCCCTCGGCCTTCAGTAGCGGGGACAGGATTTGAACCTGCGACCTCTGGGTT
>NZ_JBSHBL010000049.1:0-85065 GCF_053611985.1 Streptomyces sp. NPDC054770 | reverse complement strand
CCGCCGCCGCGGCCACCCAGCCGACGCCACGTCGGACCCGGAAGAGGGCGGCAGCCGCTCCTCTGCTGGCCGCCGAGGCCGACGCCGAGGCCGCGCCCAAGCCGCGCCGGACCCGGAAGGCTGCCGAGGCCGCCGTCGACTCCGCCGAGGGCACCGAGGTCAAGCCCCGCCGCACCCGCAAGGCGACCACAGCCGCCGCCACCGCGGAGATCCCGGCGCAGGCCACCGAGGAGCCGGAGGCCAAGCCGAGGCGACGCACCACCCGCAAGGTCGCCGAGACCGTCGTCGTATCCGCCGAGGCGGCCGACGCGGAGGCGAAGCCGAAGGCCCGCCGCACCCGGAAGGCCACCGCCGCGGCCCCCGAGGCCTGAGCGCGTCCCGACGGCCCGGACCACCCCGTGTGGTCCGGGCCGTCGGCGTTTGCGCAGCGCACGGCTCGTCCCGGTGCCGGGATTCACCCACCGGCTCCCGGTCGGTCACCGCGCTCCGGATACCCTCTGCCTCATGAGCAGGCCTCGTACCTTCGTCCCGCCCGCCGGTGCCCGTGCGTATGCGCTCGCCACCGACCGGGGTGAGTTCGCCGTCGTCGACGCGCCCGTGGCCGCCGGGGTCGGGTCCAGGGGGGTCGCACTGTTGCTGCCCGGATTCACCGGCAGCAAGGAGGACTTCAACCGGCTGCACGAGGCGCTGGGCCGGCGCGGGTACCGGACGGTCGCCGTGGACGGGCGCGGGCAGTTCGAGTCGGACGGGCCGAAGGACGACGAGTCGGCGTACGCGCAGGAGGAGTTGGCGCGGGACGTACTCGCGCAGGCGGCGGCGGTCGGCGCGGGCCGGCCGGTGCATCTGCTGGGGCACTCCCTCGGCGGTCAGATCGCACGAGCGGCCGTGCTCCTCGACCGCACGCCGTTTCGCTCGCTGACTCTGATGGCCTCGGGCCCGGCGCAGATCTCCTCCTCCCAGCAGCAGCGCGTGAAGCTGCTGCGGGACGCGCTCGCCGTGATGTCGATGGCCGAGGTGTGGGACGCCATGCAGGCCCTGGAGGCACCGGAGGAGCTGGCGGAACCGGACGCGCTGGACGACGACCCGGAGGACGGCGAGGATCTGCGGCGCCGCTGGCTGGGCAACAAGCCGGCCCAACTCCTCGCCACCGGACGCCAGTTGTGCACCGAGCCGGACCGCGTCGCGGAACTCGCCGCCGTACCGCTGCCGTTCCACGTCCTGTCGGGCGCCCGGGACGACACCTGGCCGGTACCGCTGCTGGACGACATGGCGCTGCGGCTGCGGGCGCACCGGACGGTCGTCGAGGGGGCGGAGCACTCGCCCAACACCGACCGGCCCGCCGCCACCGCCGAGGCGATCGCCGACTTCTGGGACGGCATCCGGGACCAGGACGAGGGCCAGGGCGAGAACCGGGACTAGTACTGCGTCTGGAGGTGCTCCCAGAAGCCGTCTCGCAGGGCGCGGCGCAGGTCGGCCTGGCCGCGCAGGGAGTACTGGAGCATTCCCTCGGCCTCGACGAGGAGGTCCTGGTCGACGGGGCCCGGCAGGTAGGGGTGGCCGGGCAGCAGCTCGACGAGCGCTTCGCGGCCCCGTGCGGAGAGCCACTTCGCGGCGATCTGGGCGCCGACGAAACGGACGTCCTCGCGGGTGGGTCTGGTGGTGCCGGCCTCGTAGGCGGGAGCGGCGCGCCTGGAGACGTACGGCTTGAAGAACTCGAGGTCGAGGGTGCGCTGGCTGTCGACCTCCCAGAGCAGCGGCTCGGCCTGGTTGCGGCCCTCGGGGGCCTCGATGCCCCACAGGTGCACGCGGGCGCCGTAGCCCTGGGCGGCCTCGACCGCCGATACCAGGTCCTCGTCGCCGCCGAGCAGGGCCGCGTCGCTGATGGCGCGGTGCCGGGCGAGTGACTCCAGGTCCGTGCGGATCAGGGAGTCGACGCCCTTCTGCTGGTTGTTGGCGTTGAGGTTGCCGAGGCGGACCTTGACGTCGGGGAGTTCGGCGATGGTCTGCTGCTCGGCGGTGTGGATGCGGCGGCGGGCGCCGTCGTACCAGTAGACGCGCAGCAGCCGGCTGTCGGCGAAGATCTGGCGCGCCTTGTCGATGAGCGCCTCGATCAGGCCCTCGGCGTCGAGGTCGAAGGCGCGGCGGTCCTCCGTCCCGGCGACGAGCCGGCCCGTGGCCGCGTAGAGGTAGCCCGCGTCGACGAAGATCGCATGGGTCGAGGGCGTCTTGGCCACTTCGGCGAGCATGCGGGTGAGCAGCTCGTTCGTGCGGTCGATACGGGCTTGGAGGGGGGCGAGGTCGTCGTTCATCGCCTCCATTGTCCCGGCGGTCACGCTGCGAACACAACCGGTCCCGGTCAGTCTCCTAGAGACTCGTACCGGTCGGTAATTAGGCGTTCGAAAAATTTCTTTAGCGTAGGGAATGTTTGTAACACGCAAGTCGTTGACTCAGAAGGAACAAGACGACGAAGGGAGAGGCCATGCGCTTCGAAATCATGCGACTCGACGAGGTCGACGGCACCACCGTGGACAGCACTGTCGTGGACGCCGCCTCCGTCAGCAGGATCGTGCAGCAGGCCGCCGCCGTAGGGCAGCGCCTCTGGATCCGACCGGCCGAGACCCAGGCTTCGTAACGAGGCCCTCGTTACGAGGCTTCGCAACGAAGCTTCGTAAGAAGACGACGCGACACGACAGACGAACAGCAGCCGCAGCGACGGCACGCGGAGCACCGCACAGTCTTCAGAACCCCCGTACGGCACCGGCGCCGTGCGGGGGTTCTGCGTTCGGAGCCTGGGCCCGCGCCCCTCTACGCACCCTTGATCACCTGGGTGACACCGTTGATGATCTGCTGCACGGCGATCGCGGAGAGCATCATGCCCGCGAGGCGCGTCACCAGGACCACGCCGCCGTCCTTGATGACCCGGATGATCAGCAGCGAGTAGCGCATCACCAGCCACAGCACGACATGGATGGCGAGGATCGCGGCCCACACGGACACCTGCATGGCCACGCTGTCGGCCTTCTGCACGGCGAGGATGACCGACACGATCGCGCCGGGACCGGCCAGCAGCGGCATGCCCAGCGGCACCAGCGCCACGTTGACGTCCTTGGTCTGCTTCGGCTCGTCGTTCTTGCCGGTGAGCAGGTCCAGGGCGATGAGCAGGAGCAGCAGCCCGCCCGCGATCATCAGCGCGGGCACGGAGACGTGCAGGTAGTCGAGGATCTGGTGGCCGAGGAGCCCGAAGACGGTGATCACCCCGCCCGCCACGCAGACGGCCTGGAAGGCCATCCGCTTCTGCACCTTGCCGGGCCGGCCGGCGGTGAGGGCGAGGAAGATCGGGGTGATCCCCGGGGGATCCATGATGACGAAGAGGGTCAGGAAGAGGGAGCCGAAGACGGCGAGATCGAACATGGCAGTGCTACAGGCCTTGCGGGAGTGAGGGACTTGGACGTGCGGGGCCGGACCTCAGGCCCCGCCGGTCCCCGGCACCGGGAACGCGCCCGTCGCCCGGCGCGTGATCTCGCCGTACACCTCGGGGTCGGTGGTGTACTCGCCCAGCGTCACCGTCTTGCGGCTGCCGTGGTAGTCGGACGACCCCGTGACCAGCAGCCCCAGCTCCCCGGCGAGCCCCCGCAGCCGTGCGCGGGTGTCCTCGTCGTGGTCCATGTGGTCGACCTCGATGCCGTCGAGACCGGCCGCGGCCAGCTCGGCGATCGCCGACTCGGGCACCGTACGCCCGCGCTTGGCGGCTCCGGGGTGCGCGAACACGCACACTCCGCCGGCACCCTTGACCAGCCGGATCGCCTCGAAGGGGTCGGTCTCGTGCTTCTCCATGAAGGCCCGGCCGCCGTCGGCCAGCCACTCCTCGGTGAAGGCGTCGCTCACGGTCGGTACGACACCGAGCTCGACCAGCGCTGAGGCGACATGCGGCCGCCCGACCGAACCGTCCCCGGCGATCCGCTTCACCTGCTCCCAGGTGACCGGCACCCCCAGCGCGTTCAGCTTGGCGATCATGCCCTGGGCGCGCGGCACCCGGTCGTCCCGGACCAGCTCGCGCTCGGCGAGCAGGCCGGGCTCCTCGGGATCGAAGAGGTAGGCCAGCATGTGCATGGAGACACCGTCGACACGGCAGGACAGCTCCGCCCCGGTCACCAGGGTGAGCCCCGCGGGCAGTGCGGCGACGGCCTCGGCGTATCCGCGGGTGGTGTCGTGATCGGTCAGCGCGACGACGTCGAGCCCGGCAGCGGCGGCATTGCGCACCAGCTCGGCCGGGCTGTCCGTACCGTCGGAGGCGGTGGAGTGGCAGTGCAGATCGATGCGCACGACGCGGACTCCAGCGGGACGGTAACGGATGGGAACGCGTCAAGGATAACGGCCGGCAGGGGATGCCCTGTCACACCCGCAACCTGTGAGCGCCCTTTACATGACCTACCCAGGAGCGCGAGGCTTATCGATATGCGGCTCCGCCGCGTGGGCGCGACCAGCCACAACGGCGCCGCAGCCGCCCACGTACGGCACCCCCCTACGGCTCCAGCAAGCGCGGCGACAACGCCCCGCACGGCACCAGATCCAGCTCCGCCCCCGCGTCCCGCAGGTCCGTCAGCACCAGCTCGTCGTACATCAGCAGACCCGTCTGCTCGGGCCACACCACGATCCAGAGCCACAGCCCGCGGGCCTCCCCCGCGAAGACGGCCCTGTCGTCCGGCGCCCCGGAGACATGCCACAGCGGCGCCGGCCGCCCGGCCGCCAGCACCTTCGCCTGGGCCGGCTTCTCCACGTTCATGTACGGTCCCGGATCCGGCCCGTCGATCCCCGCGTACCGCGCGCCGAGCCCGACGCCCAGTTCCTCGGCGACCAGGATCATCTCCCCTATGCCGCCGAGCGGCGCGGGCCCGGAGCAGGCGACGGCGGTCGCGCGCCCCCCGCTGCGGTCGTCACCGGCGCACGCCACACCCGTGAACAGCCAGCCGACCGGCAACGGCCAGGGCATCCACACCGGAACCTGGGTGCGGTGCAGCACCACACCCAGGGCCTCGACGCTGGGCGGGATCACGGGCTGTACCGGATGCACGGTCCCGTGCACATCGCACTGCCAGGTGTCGGCGAAGAGTCCGGGAGCCCTGACCCGGCCACCACACTTCGGGCAACTGGGTTCGCCCCTCATAGAGCCCCACGGTCCTACCCCGGATCCCCCACGTCAAGGACGATCACCCGTCCAGCGCACGCGACCTCGCGGATGAACGGCCGTCCGTGGGAGGCCGCAGAAACGGCCCCGGCGCGGCACGGCGCGGACACCGGAGCCGGGGCAGCGGCACGGTCTTTGCCAACTGACGTTCCCCGAGCGGCGCTTGGTGAGCTTGCTCACCCCGCCCGGTCAGTCCAGCGGGACGGATGTGCGGTGCGGGTCCCGGAGGTCCGTCCCGTTCGCGAGCCAGCGCTCCTGGAGCGCCCCGGCGCCGTGCACCCGCTTCCAGGCGGCCTCGTTCGGCGTCATCGGCAGCAGCGGCAGGAACCGTACGGGATCGAGAGGCTCGTCCAGCTCCAGATCCTCGACGAGACCGCCCGGCTCGCCGACCAGGACCGAGGTGAAGGGCGCGCCCGGCCACAGCGGGTCGCCGACGTCCAGCGATGCGCCCGGCGCCACGACCAGCCCCTCCACCTGCGGGGACGCGGCGAGTACGGCGAGCGCGCGGAGCACCTTGTCGGTCTCGGCGAGCCCGGCCCGGACCGACAGGACCAGTTCGGCACGCGGCCCCTGCACGGGGTCCGCGACCATCGCGGTGGGGTCGGCCATGGGGTGCGCGGACATGCCGAGCGTGGCGTAGCGGACGACGTTCTCGCCCTGGAGGTCCTCGTGGAAACGGAGCACCTCGATGCGGTCCGTACCGAGGAAGGTGACCGCCGCGCGCGCGTCCGGTGCACCCAGCGTGGTGGTCAACCGGGCCTCGACCAGAGGAAGAACTTCAACCATGTCGTGAGCATAGAACTCGTCAGTACCGGGCAAAGCGGCGCCTTGACACTGAGGGCTACTGCTACTCTGGCCGCGGCGGTTCGGGGCAGCACGCAGTGCGTCGCGGTCAGACCCCGACGCCGACAGGACTCCCTTACGAGGGACCGGCTGGAGGAGGTGGGGCTGTCATGGATCGAAGTCACCCGTGCAGTACCACTCGCTCTTCCTGCCTCTGATTTCTTCTCTGGCTGGCTGCCGCCTTCTTGTGCGCGTTGTCGTTCGGAAGAGCACTTCGTTTCGCTTGCCTGATCCCTTTGACCGGTCCGCTCCGGATCTGTCTGGATCCGTTCGTCTGATCTGAATCAGTAGCGAAGTCGCCACCGCAACGGTGCGGTGCTCCCCGCTTTGTGGACGTGCCAAACATCCGCAGTCAGGACGTCCCCATTCCGGGTAGTTCCACCCGTTCGCCCGCGGTCTTCCGCTGCCTGTCGCGAAGGAGCCTGCCCATGTCGATGATCCGCGACCTCCGTGCCGTGGTCCGCCCCTCCCGCCCCTCGCTGCGCAAGAGTCTGCGTCCGGACAACGGCGCGTACGACACCACCCGCGACCCCGGTACGCCGTCGGCCGTCGTCGACTGCGCCGTCTACCGCGACGGCGCCCGGATCGAGACGGGCAAGCCGCTGACCCCGCACGAGGCGATGCGGCTGGTGCGCCGGGACGGCGGGTTCGTGTGGATCGGCCTGCACGAGCCGACCGAGGCCGAATTCGCCGGTATCGCCGGCGAGTTCGGGCTCCACCCGCTGGCCGTGGAGGACGCGGTCCAGGCCCACCAGCGCCCGAAGCTCGAACGCTACGACGACTCCCTCTTCACCGTCTTCAAGACCATCCACTACGTCGAGCACGACCAGCTCACCGCCAACAGCGAGGTCGTGGAGACCGGTGAGGTCATGTGCTTCACCGGGCGGGACTTCTTCATCACCGTCCGGCACGGCGGGCAGGGCTCGCTGCGGGCGCTGCGGCACCGGCTCCAGGACGACCCCGAGCTGCTCGCCAAGGGCCCCTCGGCCGTGCTGCACGCCATCGCCGACCACGTCGTGGACGGTTACGTCGCCGTCGCCGACGCGGTGCAGGACGACATCGACGAGGTGGAGACCGAGGTCTTCACGCCGGGCCGCAAGGGCGGGGTCTCGCGAGGTGTCGACTCGGCGCGGATCTACCAACTCAAGCGTGAGGTGCTGGAGTTCAAGCGCGCCGTCTCCCCTCTCCTGCGCCCCATGCAGCTGCTGAGCGAGCGCCCCATGCGGTTGGTCGACCCCGACATCCAGAAGTACTTCCGGGACGTCGCCGACCACCTCGCCCGCGTCCAGGAGCAGGTCGTCGGCTTCGACGAACTCCTCAACTCGATCCTCCAGGCCAACCTCGCGCAGGCGTCCGTCGCGCAGAACGAGGACATGCGGAAGATCACAGCATGGGCCGCGATCATCGCCGTACCGACGATGGTGTGCGGTGTGTACGGCATGAACTTCAAGTACATGCCGGAGCTGCACTGGAAGTACGGCTACCCGGTGATCATGGGCATCACGGTCTGCATCTGCCTCGGCATCCACCGCACGCTGAAGCGCAACGGCTGGCTCTAGGGTGGGTGCCATGACAAGCGAGCTGCTCGACCAGGCCCTCGTCGAGGAGGCCACGAAGAAGTCCGGCCTCATCTGGGTGCGGGGCGCGGGGGCGGCGGCCGCGCGTGCGGTGTGGCACGCGTGGGCCGACGGCGGCGTGTGCCTGGTCGGCGACGGCGCCGAGCAGCCGTTGGGCGAGCTGGCCGACGGGGGGTCGGCGGAGGTCACCGTCCGCAGCAAGGACAAGGGCGGCCGGCTGGTCACCTGGACGGCGACGGTCACGGAACTGCCCGCCGGCACCCCGGAGTGGGACGCGGCGGTGGCGGAACTGAAGGGCAAGCGCCTCAACGCCCCCGACGGCGAGGCGATGACCGCCCGCTGGGCAAGGGAGTCCAGAGTGCTCCGCCTGACCCCGACGGGAGCGGTACGGCCCCTCCCGGAGGGAAACCTGGCAGAAGCGCCGCTCCCGTCCCCGGCAACGACCCGCCACCCGATTCCGGCCGGCCTGCCACGCCTCCTTACCCGCCGCCGAAAACCCAAGCAGCAGTAACCGAGCCAAAGCCAACTTCGGCACCACCGACCCCGACCGCCGTGGTGAATCACCGTTGCGGCGGAATCCGGGGAGCCACCGCCCGATGTCCCGAACGGCCGGTTCCACAAGCCCACGAACTCTCCGGAGGACCGGCGGATCCGTGGGAACGGCAGAGCCGCGAGACCGGCGGATCTGTGGGTACGGCAGGTCTGTGGGAACAGCAGATCCGCGAGACCAGTAGAGCCGCGAGACCAGCAGAGCCGCGAGACCAGCAGATCCGCGAGACCAGCAGATCCGCGAGACCAGCAGGCCCGTGAAACCGGCAGGCCCGCGAGACCAGCAGAGCCGCGAGACCAGCAGGCCCGTGAGACCAGCAGAGCCGCGAGACCAGCAGGCCCGTGAAACCGGCAGGCCCGCGAGACCAGCAGATCCGCGAGACCGGCAGGCCCGCGAGACCAGCAGATCCGCGAGACCGGCAGGCCCGTGAAACCGGCAGGCCCGCGAGACCGGTGGTTCTATCGGACCGGCGGGCTTACGGAGTCGGCAGGCCTATCGGGTCGGTGGAACTGTGGGGCCGGTGGTTTCGCAGGGCGCCCGCCGGTCCTCTCGACCCACCGGTCCTCTGGATCCGTCGGTCCTCTGGATCCGCCGCAACGGTGCTCAGCCCCCGCGGCGGTGGTCGGCGGTGCCGAGCCGCCGGAGATGTTGCGGCCGCGCGCCGCCGCCTCCTACGACGTCGGCAGCTGCTTGCCGTAGTCCACCGTCTCGTTCTTCTCCGGTTCGACCACGCTGAAGTCCTTGCCCCAGTCGGAGAAGGTGAGGGTGCCGGCGCCGCCGGCGCGTTCCAGGCGGAGGGGGTAGGGCCTGCCCTCCAGGGAGACGTCGAGGGTGCCGCCGGAGCCGTCGTCGCCGGCGATGCGGATGGTGCGGGTACCCGACTGCTCGTGGTGACCGTCCGTCGAGAGCGAGCCGTGCAGGGTCAGAAGGCCCGAGAGGAGAACGTCCTTGTCCGTGAAGCCGCTGAACTTCTTGTACGCGGGGTCCGTCCGCGGCACCTTGACGTACTTGCCGTCGAGCTTGGTCGCGGCGGTCGTGTCGCTGCCGTCGGCGTGGTTCCAGAACCCCGCGTCGGCCTGGAGATACAGCGTGTCGCCGACCCGGACGAGCTGGAAGGTCGAGCCCTTCGACGTGACCGACCCGGTCCCGCCGTCCTTGTTCAGGCGCATGTCCAGCTGGTACGTACGCCCGCTCGTGACCACGGTCCCCGACATCCGTACCGTCGCCGCCGCCGAGGCGGCCGCCCGCGTCTTCGACTGGATCACGTCCGGCGCCAGCTTCCCCACCCCGTTCGTGCCCGCGTCCGGATCCCCGCTGCACGCGGTGAGGACGGCCACCGCGCACACGGCGGTGACCAGTGCGACGCGGCGAGTACGGCCCGGAGCGATCAGGGTCACGGACAGAGCCACCTTTCTGAGGGGTCCGGCACGGCGTACCGCAGCGTACCGGTGCCCCACCCGCCCGGCGGAGCCAGTCCGTCCGGACCGCCCACCAGGGCGTATCCGATCGGTACGGGCTAGCCTGAAGCCCACCGAGCGGGCAAAAGGGACTCAAAGCAAACCAGGCAGCACTTCGGTAGGTAAGGAAGCAACCCCATGGCAGCCGGCGCTCCCCGCATCTTCGTGTCGCACCTCGCCGGTGTCCCCGTCTTCGATCCCAACGGCGACCAGGTGGGCCGCGTCCGGGACCTCGTCGTCATGCTGCGCGTCGGCCGCAAGCCCCCGCGGGTGCTCGGCCTGGTCGTCGAACTGTCCACCCGGCGCCGTATCTTCCTGCCCATGACCCGGGTGACCGGCATCGAGTCCGGCCAGGTCATCACCACCGGCGTGGTCAACGTCCGCCGCTTCGAGCAGCGCCCCACCGAGCGCCTGGTCTTCGGCGAACTCCTCGACCGCCGGGTCCAGCTGGTCGAGACCGGCGAGGAGGTCACCGTCCTCGACCTGGCCGTGCAGCAGCTCCCGGCCCGCCGGGACTGGGAGATCGACCGGATCTTCGTCCGCAAGGGCCGCACGGGCACCTTCCGGCGGACCAGGGGCGAGACGCTCACCGTCGAGTGGTCGCAGGTCACCGGGTTCTCCCTGGAGGAGCACGGCCAGGGCGCCGAGAGCCTGCTCGCCACCTTCGAGCAGCTGCGCCCCGCCGACCTCGCCAACGTGCTGCACCACCTCTCCGCCAAGCGCCGCGCCGAGGTGGCCGCGGCCCTCGACGACGACCGCCTGGCCGACGTCCTGGAAGAACTCCCCGAGGACGACCAGATCGAGATCCTCGGCAAGCTGAAGGAGGAGCGGGCGGCGGACGTCCTGGAGGCCATGGACCCGGACGACGCGGCCGACCTGCTCGCCGAACTCCCCGAACAGGACAAGGAACGGCTGCTGAGCCTGATGGAGCCGGCGGACGCGGCCGAGATGCGGCGCCTGATGTCGTACGAGGAGCACACGGCGGGCGGTCTGATGACCACCGAGCCGATCGTCCTGCGCCCCGACGCGACCGTCGCCGACGCCCTCGCCCGGGTCCGCAACGCCGACCTCTCCCCGGCCCTCGCCGCCCAGGTCTACGTCTGCCGGCCGCCCGACGAGACCCCGACCGGCAAGTACCTGGGCACCGTGCACTTCCAGCGGCTGCTGCGCGATCCCCCGTACACCCTGGTCAGTTCGCTGGTCATCGACGACGACCTGCAACCCCTCGACCCCGACGCCACGCTCCCGGTCATCGCCGGGTTCTTCGCCACGTACGACATGGTCGCGGCGCCCGTGGTGAACGAGGCGGGGTCGCTCCTCGGCGCGGTGACCGTGGACGACGTCCTCGACCACATGCTGCCGGAGGACTGGCGGGAGACCGAGTTCCACCTGGACGAGGAGGAGCCCGCGGAGGAGAAGACGGACGAGAAGGGGGCGGGGATCCATGGCGGCTGAGCGTGAGGGCACCCGTGAGCGGACGCCGTCCGGCGCCACCGCCGCCGGCCGGCCGCGCGGGCCCCGTCTGGACCAGCCGCGCCCGCCGCGGCGCAGGCTGCTGCCCGAGTGGGACCCGGAGGCCTTCGGACGGCTCTCCGAGCGCATCGCCCGCTTCCTGGGCACCGGGCGGTTCATCGTCTGGATGACGTTCGTGATCATCCTCTGGGTGATCTGGAACATCGCGGTTCCCGGCAAGCTGCGCTTCGACGAGTACCCGTTCATCTTCCTGACCCTGGCCCTGTCCCTGCAGGCCTCCTACGCGGCCCCGCTGATCCTGCTCGCGCAGAACAGGCAGGACGACCGCGACCGGGTCAACCTCGAACAGGACCGCAAGCAGAACGAGCGGTCCATCGCCGACACCGAGTACCTGACCCGGGAGATCGCCGCGCTGCGCATGGGCCTGGGCGAGGTGGCGACCCGGGACTGGATCCGCTCCGAGCTCCAGGACCTGCTCAGGGAGATGACGGACGAGCGACGGGACGGGCAGGTCGTATTCCCGGCAGAACGGTCGGCGCGGCGTGACGTAGACGACCGCTGAGGGGCGTTATAGGGGGCCTGTGCCGCGCCGTACCATCGTCAGTATGGCTAGCGAAGACGCGGTGCGCGAAGCACTGGCGACGGTGAACGACCCCGAGATCAACCGACCCATCACCGAACTGGGGATGGTCAAATCGGTGGCGATCGGGGAGGACGGCGCGGTCGCGGTCACCGTGTACCTGACGGTCTCCGGCTGCCCCATGCGGGACACGATCACCCAGCGTGTCACCGAGGCGGTCTCCCGGGTCGAGGGCGTCACCCGGGTCGACGTCACGCTGGACGTGATGAGCGACGAGCAGCGCAAGGAGCTGGCCACCGCCCTGCGCGGCGGCCAGTCCGAGCGCGAGATCCCCTTCGCCAAACCGGGCAGCCTCACCCGCGTCTACGCGGTCGCCTCCGGCAAGGGCGGCGTCGGCAAGTCCTCGGTCACGGTGAACCTCGCCGCCGCGATGGCCGCCGACGGCCTCAAGGTGGGCGTCGTCGACGCGGACATCTACGGCCACTCCGTCCCGCGCATGCTCGGCGCGGACGGCCGCCCGACCCAGGTCGAGAACATGATCATGCCGCCGTCGGCGAACGGCGTGAAGGTCATCTCCATCGGCATGTTCACCCCGGGCAACGCCCCGGTGGTCTGGCGCGGCCCGATGCTGCACCGCGCCCTCCAGCAGTTCCTCGCGGACGTCTACTGGGGCGACCTGGACGTCCTCCTCCTCGACCTCCCGCCCGGCACCGGTGACATCGCCATCTCGGTCGCCCAGCTGGTCCCGAACGCCGAGATCCTCGTCGTCACGACGCCCCAGCAGGCGGCGGCGGAGGTCGCGGAGCGGGCCGGCTCCATCGCGGTCCAGACCCACCAGAAGATCGTCGGCGTGGTGGAGAACATGTCGGGGCTGCCCTGCCCGCACTGCGGCGAGATGGTCGACGTCTTCGGCACGGGCGGCGGCCAGACGGTCGCGGACGGCCTCACCCGCACGACGGGCGCGACGGTCCCCGTCCTCGGTTCCATCCCCATCGACGTCCGCCTCCGCGAGGGCGGCGACGAGGGCAAGCCGGTCGTCCTGACCGACCCGGACAGCGCGGCGGGCGCGGCACTGCGGGGCATCGCGGGGAAGCTGGGAGGCCGCCAGCGGGGCCTGTCGGGCCTTTCGCTGGGGATCACCCCGAAGAACAAGTTCTAGAGCCGCTACGACGAAGGGGGCGCTGTCCGTCACGGCAGCGCCCCCTTCGTGCTACTCCGCCGCCCGTCCCGGGCAGAGGTCGAGCGGGGTGCAGAGCTGGATCACCTCATAGCGGCCACCTTCAGCGGCCTCGGTATGCGGCAGGAACCGCCACTGCGAGGCCTTGGTGTGCCGAGTGCCGTCCGCCTTCTCCACATGGGCGTGGAGGGTGCGGGTTCGGGGGTCGTTGGTCTCCACCAGTACCTCGTCGGCGGCGATCGGGAAATGATCGTGCAGCAGGCACAGACCGAACCGGTTCAGATTGCCGTGCTTGGCCAGTACCGCGGCCAGATCCCGCACGAACTCGGCGTCCTGAGGGCCTAGCGCCTCGGCCTCCTCGAAACCGGGAAGCGAAATTCTCGGCGCGGAAACGTTTATGCCAGCCATAACCCCTCCGTCGAATAGCTGACGGTGATCGGATTCCATTATCAGTCACTGACTGCTTTCCTGCAATTCGGGAGACTGGGACGAAGGGGTGGGGTTGCCCCTGCTCCGCAGTGCGCCTGGGTGTGACACGTGGAACATGTGTCTAAATTCTCCGGGCAGGAGGTGCTGGAGTGATGCGAAAGATCAGGTGGTGGTGGCTCCTGCCACTGGTGGCAGCGATGGCATGGTGGGGGTGCTCCCCAGCGGAGGCACGGGAGAGATCCCACAAAGGCTGCTTGACGGATCAACTTGGCTCCAGCACCGTGCAGGCCGAGCTCCAGTTCTTCCAGCACCGCCAGACCTACATCAAGGTGTATTCCGCCATGACGGTCAAAGCGCCCAGGAAATGGGACCTCGCCAGAGACCTCACATTCAGCGAGAAATCCGAGGAATATCGCAGGGCGATGCGCTGCCTACTGCTCGGTCCGAAGGGCAGCAGCGGCAGCAGCGAAGTGCGCCCCCACGATCCGAAGGTAGTCGCCAAGGGCAACTGGGTCACGGTCAAGTACGACGCGTTCCTCTGGATCCAGAATTACGGAACCATTCGGATCGGCCCCTGGACGGTTTCCGGTGACGCGCAGAAGAACTGGAAGGTTGCGCTCGAGCCGCAGAGCCTCGACCAGGTCCGCTGGGACGTCACAGCAAGGCTGGACGGACTGAATTTCGACGATCACTCCAACCCGGGGGCGTCGTACGCCGACGCCAACAAACTGACGTGGAACCACGAGATGCCCAAGCACGTCGCGTTCGACGTCGATCTCCCGTGGCAGCATTCCCTGGCACTGTCCTTCGGCCAGTCATGGAACACAGTGGGCGTTGCGGCATGGTGGATGTGCGCCTCGTGCGTGATCGTGCTGGCCGCGCTCCGTGCTCAGCGCCTGCATCCGTCCACTGGTACGGCCGCACAATCAGGACAGCGCGCCGGCGACACCCGCGGCGAAAGCCCCGTAGGGACGATGCTGCAGTGGGGCCTGCTCAGCACGGCGGTCGCCCTGACCCTTCTTCTGATCATTCCGAAGGATTCCATTCCGCTGTACTGGCGCAGCTTCCTCTGCATTCCCACCGGACTGGCCCTGCTCCTCGTCGCCCGCCCTTGGCGTGGCGGACTGTCGCCCGCCGCGCCCGACACCGAGGCTGACGGGGTCGCCCATACCGAGGCAGTCCAGCGTCGCCGGGCTCGCATCGTCATCGCGACCGCCTCCGGAGTGGCGGCTGCCGGCCTGTTGGTGGTCGTGGCCCCCGCGCTCTTCGGCCTGCCGGACAACCTGGTATCCAGTAAGGCTCCGACGGTCTCCGGTCTCATCGGGCTCATGCTGATGGGGCTGGCGACCGTGTGGCTCTGGCTCGCCGCAATGGTCGCCTGGGCATGGCGCTTCGCGCGAGAAGGAGGCCTGGTCCCCATCTCTTGGACGCACAAGTGGGACACCTCCATCGGCCGCTGCACCGCCGTGGCCGGAACCCTGCTCGCGGTGGCTGCCGGGGCCTTGCTCGCCAGCGCCTGGGCGGCGGCCGAACGTCAGTGGACTCGCTCGAACTGGCTCACCTTCAGCAATGATTCCTTCACTGCCGCGCCGTCCTTCAACAAGTTCATGGCGAATTTCTCCTTCAGTGACCTGCTTTGGACTTTCTCATACAGCTGGATTTTGACGGCCATCGCCCTCGCCGCACTCCTGTACTTTCGCGTCCGGGCTCAGCGGATCGAGCCCGAAGGCAGAAAAGAGGAACTCTCCTTTCGTCCGGGCACGCCCGACCTCCTGCTGATCGCAGCGCTGTTCGCCTTTCTCGTGGGCCTGCAGGGCAGAAAATTCGCAAATCAAGCCTCGTTGTACGGGCTCTGGATCCCGCTGAATATTTTCTCGCTGTACGCGATCGTCACCCTGGGACGACGACGGTCAGTACTGGGGCGGCTGGGAGATTGCTTCTACGAAAAACTGCTGGGCAGCAAGAAGCGTCGCCGTGAGTTGCTGGTCAAAGCCCGGCTTTATCGCAGCCTGAACCACGAACTCTACTTGCTGGACCAGGGCCGCGGCGGCAGCGTCACACGCCAGGAATTGGCGGACGAACTACATGGACTGCATCAGTGGCTGATTGCCGAGTGCCACGGGGAACGCCCACCCGAGCATCTTTCCGTGCTGGACGTCGCCCTGGCTTGGGGACCACAGGGGCACTGGTGGTCCAACGCCATGCGCGCCACCCGCCTGGCATTCTGCTTCGGAGCCCCGGCCAGCACGGCCCTTGTTTTTCTCGATCTGAGAGACACCTATCACTGGCTGGAACTTCGCTATGGACCTACCGGTATTCCGGATACCGTAGCCAGTTTCTTCACCTACCAGATGGCATGGGCCGGTGCGGGATTCGTCCTGGGCGCGCTGTGGCGTCTGCTGCCGGGACATCGCAGTCCCGCCCGGGCGTGGAGCCTGACCATCGCCTATGCCCTGCCCATCTGCATCGCGGTGTTGATCATCAAGCTCACCGACGCGGGCTTCGGTCAGGTGTTCCTCTACTCCCTGCTCATGCTCAGTGTCCTGACGCTCACCAGCATCTGGATGGATCTGGCGACCTTCAGGCGCGAGCAGGAACTCTGGCCGAGCCGTTTCGCCCTGCTGCTGTCGATCTACCAGGTGCGCGGCTTCTCCACACAGCTCGCCTGGCTGGTCACCCAGCTGGCCGCAGCCGCAGGTATCTGGCACCAACTCGCCCGCGGCTGAGGCATCCCGCGGCCGGCCCCGGGCGTCGCTCGCCGGGGCCCGCTTCCCTCAGGCGTACGCGGCAATGTCCTTGATCACGGCGAACCCCAGCCCGTACGCCGACATCCCCCGGCCGTACGCCCCGAGGTGCACCCCCTCCCCGGTCGACCCCGCAAGCACCCACCCGAACTCCGACTCCCGGTAGTGGAACGGCGTCGCCACCCCGTCCACCGGCAGCGACAGCGTCGACCACTCCGGTCCGGTCAGCTCGTCGGCCAGCTCCCACGCCGTCTCGGTCTGCTGCTCCAGCCAGTCGTCCCGCAGGCTGTGGTCCATCTGCCCCGGCCAGGTGAAGGACAGCAGCCCGACCCCGGCCAGCCACGCGGCGGACGACACCGACGTGGCCTCCAGCAGCCCCGTGCCGTCGGCGCTCCGCCGGGACGGGCTCGCCGCGACGGTCACGACCACCGCGAACTTCTCCCGCGGCTCACCGACGGCCGAGGCGAGATGCTCGTTGCGCACCGACGGCTCGTCGCCGTGCCCGATCGACCCGTGCTCCACCGCACCGTCGGCCGCCGTACCCACCTGCATCAGCCAGCGCGGCCCCGTGAAGGCCTCGTCGAGGCCG
This sequence comes from Streptomyces sp. NPDC054770, assembly GCF_053611985.1. Classification (NCBI taxonomy): domain Bacteria; kingdom Bacillati; phylum Actinomycetota; class Actinomycetes; order Kitasatosporales; family Streptomycetaceae; genus Streptomyces; species Streptomyces sp. NPDC054770. The sequence goes on along the minus strand of NZ_JBSHBL010000049.1, from coordinate 68,461 downwards.
TACCAGGGGAAAGGCGCCTCCAGGTAGCCGTCGACCGTGCGGCGGGCGGCAGGGAGCTGCTGCTCGCCCTCCGCGACCGGCGCCTGTCCGTCCACCCGACTTGTCGTCTCCATCTGCCGGACGCCTCCTAGCTCTCGTCGGTCCGGGGCGGCCCGCCCCCCTTCGGGCGCACTCGTCCGGTCCGCACAACAACTCGGCAGCATATCGACACCGCCGGGACCAGCAGCGAAACCGCCCGGTGCGTGGGTCGCACGGGCGGCGGGTTCGGGCTGTAAGAGACGTATGAGCGGCGCACACGCGGTATGAAACGCGTCACGTGCGCCGCTCGTGCACGGGTCGGTGATCCGGCCTCAGGTGGCGTCCGCGTCGAAGGGCGGACGCTCCTCCTTGCCCGGGTCCTCCGGCTTCTTCGTCATGTCGATCCGGCCGCTCCCCGAGGAACCGCTCCCGGAGGACGCCGGCGGGGAGTCGGCCTCGCGGCTGTGCACCGCGTCCGTGACCTCGGCCATCTCCTTCTTCAGGTCGAAGCCGTTACGGATCTCCTTCAGCCCCAGCTCGTCGCTGTCCAGGTGCTTTCGGATGAAGGTCTTGGGGTTGAGGTCCTCGAGCTCGAAGTCCTTGAACTCCGGGCCGAGTTCCTGCCGGATGTCTTCCTTGGCGCTCTCCGAGAACTCCCGGATCTTGCGGATGGTCCGCATGACGTCCTGGATGACCTTCGGGAGCTTGTCCGGACCGAAGACGAGCACGGCGAGGACGACGATCGTCACCAGCTCTAGTGGTCCTATGTCATTGAACACCTGAAGCTCCTTGCGATGTCCTCGGTCCTCGGCCCTCCGGTCGCTGTTGCGGGTGTTCCGTGGTCCGGGCCGGGTCCACGGTACCCGGCGGACGTGTCCGACCGGTACTGCCCGAGGTGTCCGACTGCGTGTGTACGACCGGTTTTCCGGGTTGTTTGCCTAGTCGGGGCACGCATGGGGCCTCGCCTGTGAGGTTTCTGTCAGTTCCTGTCCGAGGGGCCGGGCGGCAGCGGGGTGAGGCGGTGCACACCGTGCACCCGGACGCGCCCGCAGGTGTCGAGGACCAAGCCCGTGCCGGTGGCCCGTCCGCCGACACCGGACGGCAGCCCGGGTGGCGGCCCGGGCGGCGGGCCCGGCTGGGGCAGGTGTACGGCCTCCACGCCGCCGGTGCGCTCCAGCGAGGCGCCTACCAGCCCGCCGGCCGCACCGGCGACCACGGTGAGCAGCAGTGCCCCCATGACGAGCGTCCGCCGGGTCCGTGACCGCCGCCGCTGCGCCGCAGGTGACGTCGGTATCGCCTCGTCCATGGTCTCCTCGCGGGCTCGCCGCGGCCCGTGCACGGGCGGGCTCGCGGAAGGTCGGCTCCGTGCCCGCGGCAGTGCCACGGGCATGGCTGGCTCACAGGATTCAACCAGGTTCGCGAGTCGCCGCGCAGGGCCGTTCAGCAGCTGGGCGGTGCCCGGTCAGCGAGGTGCGCGGGAGGAGCGGGAGGGGGACAGGGACGGGGAGGGCGCGGAGGTCGTGTCGGGGGCGGGTGCGGCGAGCAGGCCGGTGCCGGTCGTCCCGGGGCTGGTGGCCCACGAGGTGAGGGCGAACGGCGGGTTGGTGCTCAGCGGCCGTATCAAGGGGGAGACCGCGGCCGCGCCGGCCATCACCGGTGCGGTCAGTTCCCGCAGCATCTGCTGCCCGGCGGCCGGGGAGGGCACTCCGGGGAGCAGCGGCGCGGACACCGAGGTGGGCATGGCGGGGGCGCCGCCGAGCAGGGTGCCGGACGACAGCAGCGGGGTGAGCAGGCGGCGGCGCTGGGAGTCGGCGGCCCCGGTGGTGCCCGCTCCGGCCGTGCCGGCCGGGGCGACGCTGCCGCCGCCGCTGCGGGCGTCGGCGGCCGGGGTGCCGGGCAGGCCGGCGGTGACCCCGCCGAGGGCAACGGCGGCCAGCGAGACCGCGCCGGCGGCGACGAACGCGAACCGCATGCCTCGGGAGGCGGAGCGGTCGTTGTCCGGGCGGCCGACGGGGTGGATGCGGAAGCCCCGGCCGGCGACCGCGGCCGGGTCGTGCGGGCGGGCCGGGACGTAGCCGAACTCGAAGCGGTCGTCCCGGCTCATGCCGAAGACCCCGCCGTCGGATCCGCGTCCCGAGGGGTCTCCCCCGCCGAACGGCGATCCGCCGTCCGGGTCGCCGCCCGCGGGCAGCCCCTGGAGGCGGGCCAGGAAGCTCTCGGAGGGCGGGGGCGGGGCGGCCGCCGCGAAGGCGTTCTTCAGTGCGCGCTGCGCGTCCGCCTCTGCCTTGCACCGGGCGCAGGTCGCCAGGTGGGCCAGGACGCGCTCACGCGTCTCGTGACCGAGCTCTCCGTCCACCAGGGCGGAGAGCCGGTCTCCCAGGTGCTGCTCGGCGAGCTGTCGCTCGGCCGGTTTCGGTCGTGATCCACTCACGCGGTCGCGCCCCCTCCTCCCAGTGCGGCAACACGGGGCACGAAGGAACGGCGCTCGGCCTTGCGGGCCTCCGGCGAGCGGTGCGCGAGGGCCTTGCGCAGCTGGGAGCGGCCGCGGTGGATGCGGGAGCGGACCGTGCCGAGCTTCACGCCGAGGGTCGCGGCGATCTCCTCGTAGGACAGCCCCTCGATGTCGCAGAGCACGACGGCGGCGCGGAACTCGGGCGCGAGGGTGTCCAGGGCCTGCTGGACGTCGGCGTCGAAGTGCGCGTCGTTGAAGGCCTGCGAGGGGGTGGGCTCGCGGCTGGGCAGGCGCTCGGCCGCGTCCTCGCCGAGGGCGTCGAAGCGGATGCGCTGCTTGCGGCGGACCATGTCGAGGAACAGGTTGGTGGTGATGCGGTGCAGCCAGCCCTCGAAGGTTCCCGGCGAGTAGGTCGACAGGGAGCGGAAGACGCGGACGAAGACCTCCTGGGTGAGGTCCTCGGCGTCGTGCTGGTTACCGGTGAGGCGGTAGGCAAGGCGGTAGACGCGGCCGCTGTGCGTGCTGACGATCTCCTCCCACGTGGGCGGAGTCCATGCCTGCCCGTCCGCGTCGGTGGAGAAGGTCGCGGTCCGGTCCTCACCCGTGGCGAGGACGTCGGCGTGGCTGGGGTCAGCAACGGTGTCGTTCACGGATTTCGGCTTGCCTGCCGATCCGAGGAAGCGCCGCAGCACTCCTCCCCGATCCCCAGGCGCAGCCGCACCTCCCCTGTCGGCTCTGGTGGTGTCCAGTGGAGCCCCTACCATAACCACCTCGCCCGTTAGCACCGGATAAGCGGTTTTACGAGAATTTGATCTCTGCTGGTACGGCTCATCCGGCCGCAACAGCAGGTGGCCGACCGCCGTCTCGTCATCGTGATCCATTCGTGTCCCCCCGCCTTGTCATCCACCCCTCTAAACGCCCGGTCCCATCTGCGGGTTCCCGGTGCCAACGGATACAGTCACGCCCAGGCAACCACGGGGACAGGAGAGGGTCATTACCGGCAACCGGCAGACGAGCTGGGCGTTCGCCGACGCCTACGTCGCCGAGGACGAAGCGCTGCGGTGGGCCCGTGACCGGGCCCGCGAGGCAGGGCTGCGCTCGGTGTCGCCCGGCACGGGCGCCGCGCTGCGCATGCTCGCCGCTTCCGTGGACGCCAAGGCGGTCGCCGAGATCGGCACGGGGTGCGGGGTGTCCGGGATGCATCTGCTGCACGGCATGCGCCCGGACGGGGTGCTGACCACCGTGGATCCCGAGCCGGAGCACCAGCAGTTCGCCCGGCAGGCCTTCCGCGCCTGCGGCTTCGCCAGCAACCGGGCCCGCTTCATCCCCGGCCGCGCCCTCGACGTGCTCCCCCGCCTCGCGGACGCCGGCTACGACCTGGTCTTCTGCGACGGCGACCGGCAGGAGTACTCCGACTATCTCGCTGAATCGTTGCGCCTGCTGCGTCCGGGGGGCCTGGTGGTCTTCGAGGGCGTCTTCGCCAACGGCCGCACCGTCGACTCGGGTCCGCAGCCGACCGAGGTGCTGCGGCTGCGCGAACTGCTGCGCACGGTCCGGGAGACCCCGGAGCTGGTGCCGTCGCTGCTGCCGGTGGGCGACGGGCTGCTGTGCGCGGTCAAGCGGTAGCCGTCGCGGACGGGACCCTGGCGGGCAAAGACCCCGAAGACGGCAGCGCCCCGGCATCGCTCAGGATGCCGGGGCCGCCGAAAGGGTATGGTCGCTGACGCCTCAGCCGACGACGTTCTTGAGGGCGTCGGCAAGCGCCGCGGCCTCGTCAGGGGTCAGCTCGACGACGAGCCGACCGCCGCCTTCGAGCGGAACGCGCATGACGATGCCCCGCCCCTCCTTGGTCACCTCGAGCGGGCCATCACCCGTCCGCGGCTTCATGGCCGCCATGCTCGTTCCCCTTCCTGAAAACAGCTCATCGTCTACCGACGGCCCTCGAGGGCACGCGTGATCCTCACGGGACACGCGACACCGGCATCGAACACATTGCTTCCAAGCCATTATCCCGCATCTCAGGACCCGATGACCAACATCAGTCGGCATCGCTTGGGCAACGCACGCGAGCAAAACCACTCAATTCGGCGATGTGACTGCGATACTTCGCCGCCACGCGTCCTTACGCCGACCGAGTCGGCTCCGGATTTCTTTGACGCAGGTCACACGCCGGGTCCGGCGATCTCCGCCATGCTGTCCTTCGGGCATCGACGTACTGAGCGGTACGTCAGCCGCGAAGACGGAGACGACGGAGGGGACGCACCATGACCGACACCGTGCGCTACGAGGTGAGCGACGGGCTCGCGACGATCACGCTGAACCGCCCCGAGGCGATGAACGCGCTGAACATCGCGACGAAGGTGGCCCTTCGGGAGGCCGCGCAGGAAGCGGCGGCCGACACGGCCGTCCGGGCGATCCTGCTGACCGCCGCCGGGGACCGGGCGTTCTGTGTGGGCCAGGACCTCAAGGAGCACATCACGCTGCTCGCGTCCGACCGGGAGACCGGGGCGGGGCAGACGATGACGACGGTGCGGGAGCACTACAACCCGATCGTGCGGGCGCTGGTGGGGGCGCCGAAGCCGGTGGTGGCCGGCGTGAACGGGGTCGCGGCCGGGGCCGGGTTCGGTTTCGCGCTCGCCGCGGACTACCGGGTGGTCGCGGACACCGCCGCCTTCAACACGTCGTTCGCGGGGGTCGCGCTGACCGCGGACTCCGGAGTGTCGTGGACGCTGCCGCGGGTCGTGGGGCCGGGGCGCGCCGCCGATCTGTTGCTCTTTCCGCGGAGCATCAGTGCGCAGGACGCGTATGAGCTGGGCATCGCGAACAAGGTCGTGCCCTCGGCGGAGCTGCGGGCCGAGGCCGAGAAGGTGGCACGGAAGTTGGCCGAGGGACCGACTGTGGCGTACGCCGCGCTGAAGGAGGCCGTCGCCTACGGGCTCACGCACTCCCTCGACGAGACCCTCGACAAGGAGGACGAGCTGCAGGCGCGGGCCGGGGCCGCCGAGGATCACGCGATCGCCGTTGCGGCGTTCGTGAACAAGGAGAAGCCGAAGTATCTGGGGCGGTGACGGTTGGGGGGAACTGCGGGTGCGTCGTGGCTGTCGCGCCCGCGCGGCGGAGCCGCATATCGATGCGGCCCCGCGCCCCTAAGGGGCGCTACGGGCGACGCATGTTTCCAAGTGGTCGTCGACCAGGCCGCATGCCTGCATGAGGGCGTACGCCGTCGTCGGGCCGATGAAGCGCAGGCCGCGCTTCTTCAGGGTCTTGGACAGGGCCGTCGACTCGGGAGTCACCGCCTGCACGTCGGCGATCGTCTTCGGGGCGGGATACGTGCCCGGCTTCGGGGCGTGCGACCAGATCAGCTCGTCCAGCTCGCCCGGGGCCCACTCCGCCAGCAGCTTCGCGTTGGCCATCGTCGCGTCGATCTTCGATCTGTTGCGGATGATGCCGGGGTCGGCCAGCAGGCGTTCGCGGTCGTCGTCCGTGAACGTGGCCACCTTCTCGATGTGGAAGCCGGCGAAGGCGGCCCGGAAGCCGGGGCGGCGGCGCAGGATCGTGATCCAGGAGAGGCCGGACTGGAAGGCCTCCAGGCTGAGGCGTTCGAAGAGGGCGTCGTCGCCGTGGACCGGGCGGCCCCACTCCTCGTCGTGGTACGACACGTAGTCCTCGGTGGACAGCGCCCAGGGGCAGCGCAGCCTGCCGTCCGGCCCGGCCACCGCCGCTCCGTCGATGATGTCGGGCACGTCGGTCATGGCCGGTCCTCCGCCTCGGGCTTGTCCAGCGAGGCGTGCGCGGTGTGCGGCGCGGCCTGGGCACCGGCCAGCGCGGACTCCAGGTCGATGATCCGGGCGTCGCGCTCCGCGAGCTCGGCGCCGAGGCGGCTGAGCGCGTCGTCGACGTCCGCCATGCGGTAGCCGCGCGGGACGAGCGGGAAGCGGAGGCTCTCCACGTCCGCGCGGTTCACCGGGCGGTCCGGGGGCAACGGGTCCTGGAGCCGCTCGGGCGCCACCTCGGGCAGCGGTCCGCTCTCGCCGCCGCTCACCACGGAGAGGGTGACCGCGGCGACCACGATCGCGAGCGCGACGACCAGGAACAGGAACATAACCATCGCGGTGGGCCCCCAGGCTCGATGAAGCTCAGTGTGCTCGGTGTCGAATGTGTCTGTGTCCGATCGTGCCATGCGCGTCTGACAGTTAGGGTCGCAGGCGGTCGTACCGAGGGAATTACTACGAGAGGTCACAGGCGATGCTCAGGCTGGGCAGGCGGGAATTCGCGCCGAACGAACCGGTGATCATGGCCATCGTGAACCGGACGCCGGACTCCTTCTACGACCAGGGGGCGACCTTCCGCGACGAGCCGGCCCTCGCGCGCGTGGAGCAGGCGGTCGCCGAGGGAGCGGCGATCATCGACATCGGCGGGGTGAAGGCCGGGCCGGGCGAGGAGGTCACCGCCGAGGAGGAGGCGCGGCGCATCGTCGGGTTCGTCGCGGAGGTGCGCAGGCGCTTCCCGGACGTCGTGATCAGCGTGGACACCTGGCGGGCGACGGTCGGGGAGGCCGCCTGCGAGGCCGGGGCGGACCTGCTGAACGACGCGTGGGGCGGGGTCGACCCGGGGCTGGCGGAGGTCGCGGCGCGGTACCGGGTGGGGCTGGTGTGCACGCACGCGGGCGGGGCCGAGCCCCGGACACGGCCGCACCGGGTGACGTACGACGATGTCGTCGCCGACATTCTGCGGGTGACCCTGGGGCTGGCCGAGCGGGCCGTCGCGCTGGGGGTGCCGCGGGAGTCGGTGCTGATCGATCCCGGGCACGACTTCGGCAAGAACACCCGGCACAGCCTGGAGGCGACGCGGCGGCTCGGGGAGATGGTGGAGACGGGGTGGCCGGTGCTGGTCTCCCTGTCCAACAAGGACTTCGTGGGTGAGACCCTGGACCGGCCGCTGAAGGAGCGGGTGATCGGGACGCTGGCGACGACGGCGGTGTCGGCGTGGCTGGGGGCGCAGGTGTACCGGGTCCATGAGGTCGCCGAGACGCGGCAGGTGCTGGACATGGTGGCGTCGATCGCCGGGCACCGGCCTCCGGCGGTGGCCCGGCGAGGGCTGGCGTAGCCCGACGGCCGCACCACACCCTGGGGGCTCCGCCCCCAGCCCCCCGAACCCCTCGCCCACCCACCACCCGACTCGGTAGGCGAAAAGGTTCACGAACCGACCCGGCAGGTCGAGAAGCACACCACCGGACACGGCAGGTGGAGAAGCACACCACCCGACCCGGTGGGCCGAGAGGCACGCGACCCGACACGGCAGGTGGAGAAGTCCACGAGCCGACTCGGCAGCCCGAGAGACACACCAACCGACAGGGCAGGTCGAGAGACACACCAGCCGACACGGTGGACCGAGAAGCACCACCACCGACCCGGCAGGTCGACAGGCACACCCCCCGACCCGGGAGGCCAAGAAGCACACCACCGACCCGGCAGGTCGAGAAGCACACCACCCGACCCGGTGGGTCGGGGGATGTGCGAGTCGGTTCGGTTGGTCGGCGCGGTCGCGCTGGGCCCTCGGCCTCGGCTTCTCGGGAGAGCGAGTCGGGTGGGTGGGTGGGCGGGGGTGGTTCTAGCGGCCCGCTTCCTTCGATACCAGGGCCACCGCCTCCGCCACGTCGTCCGTGACATGGAAGAGGAGCAGGTCCTTCTCGCTCGCCTTGCCCTGGGCGACCAGCGTGCCGGTCAGCCAGTCGACCAGGCCGCCCCAGTACGCGCTGCCGAACAGGACGATCGGGAAGCGCGTGACCTTCTGGGTCTGGACGAGGGTGAGGGCCTCGAAGAGTTCGTCGAGGGTGCCGAGGCCGCCGGGCAGGACCACGAAGCCCTGCGCGTACTTGACGAACATCATCTTCCGCACGAAGAAGTAGCGGAAGTTGAGGCCGATGTCGACGTACGTGTTGAGGCCCTGCTCGAAGGGGAGCTCGATGCCGAGGCCGACCGAGACGCCGCCCGCTTCGAGGGCACCCTTGTTCGCCGCCTCCATGGCGCCGGGCCCGCCGCCCGTGATGACCGCCCAGCCGGCCTCGACCAGGCCCCGGCCCAGCTTCACGCCCGCGTCGTACTCGGCCGAGTCGGCCGCCGTCCGCGCGGAGCCGAACACGCTGATCGCGGGCGGCAGTTCGGCGAGCGTGCCGAAGCCCTCGATGAACTCCGACTGGATGCGCAGCACCCGCCAGGGGTCCGTGTGGACCCAGTCGGAGGGGCCGCCCGCGTCCAGCAGGCGCTGGTCCGTCGTGCTCGCGGTCACCTGACCGCGCCGTCGGAGGACCGGTCCCAGGCGCTGCTCGTCCGGCGGCACCTTCTTCCCCTCGGGGTTCCCGGTAGGCATATGTGCGCTCCCTCCGCTTGCAGGTGTATCCGCCCCAGCGTAGATCCGCGCGGGTTACAGGCGCGGGACGTCGGCATGTCGGGCACGAAGCGCCGTCGTGCGGGTCAGTCGGTCAACCAGGTGCGCAGCCGCTCCTCACCCGCCAGGATCTTGGCGGTTTCCACCCTTTCGTCCCGCTTGTGCGCCAAGTGCGGGTTGCCGGGGCCGTAGTTGACCGCGGGGACGCCGAGGGACGAGAAGCGGGAGACGTCGGTCCAGCCGTACTTGGGCATCGGCATGCCGCCGACCGCCTCGATGAAGGCGGCCGCGGCCGGGTGGGAGAGGCCGGGCAGCGCGCCGGGGCTGTGGTCGTCGACCACGAACTCCTCGACCCCGCAGTCGGCGAAGACCTCGCGGACGTGGGCGACGGCCTCGGCCTCGGAACGGTCCGGGGCGTACCGGAAGTTGACGGTGACCACGCACTCGTCGGGGATGACGTTGCCGGCGACCCCGCCGGAGATGCCGACCGCGTTGAGGCCCTCGCGGTACTCCAGGCCGTCGATGACCGGGTAGCGGGGCTCGTAGGCGGCGAGGCGGGCCAGGATCGGGGCGGCCGCGTGGATCGCGTTGGCGCCCATCCAGGAGCGTGCCGAGTGGGCCCGTTCGCCCGAGGTCTTCAGAAGGACGCGCAGGGTGCCCTGGCAGCCGCCCTCGACCTCGCCGTTCGAGGGCTCCAGCAGGACCGCGAAGTCTCCGGCCAGCCACTCGGGGCGGGCCTCGGCGACGTGCTTGAGGCCGTTGAGGTCGGCGGCGACCTCCTCGTTGTCGTAGAAGACGAAGGTCAGGTCGCGGTTGGGGGCCGGGACGGTGGCCGCGATGCGCAGCTGGACCGCGACGCCGGACTTCATGTCGCAGGTGCCGCAGCCCCACAGCACGCCGTCCTCGTCGAGGCGGGAGGGGACGTTCTCCGCGATGGGGACGGTGTCGATGTGGCCGGCCAGGATCACGCGCTCGGGGCGGCCGAGGTCCGTGCGGGCGATCACGTTGTTGCCGTACCGGTCGACCGTCAGGTGCGGCAGGGCGCGCAGCGCGCTCTCGATCGCGTCCGCGAGCGGCTTCTCGGTGCCGCTCTCGGACGGGAAGTCGACGAGCTGCGCGGTGAGCGCGGCGGCGTCCAGCGTGAGGTCAAGGGAGGTGTCGGCCATGACCTCGACCCTAGCGCGCGCCACCCTGCGAGCTGGTTCACAGGCTTCCGGACCCGGGGGTGGGCGGCTCGTACTCTCCAGTATGTTGTACGCGTGCCAGAGCCGTCCCCCATCCGCCCCAAGCGTCGCGGCCGTGTCCTGCGTTTCGTGTCGGGTTTGCTCATTCTGTGCGCCGTCGCGGCCTATCTCGTCGTCCAGTACGTCACCGGCGGCGGTGGCGCCGAGGGCTGCAAGGTCGTCTCGGGCCGCAGCGACGGCGAGTCGTACGAGTTCACGCCCGAGCAGGCGGTGAACGCGGCGACGATCGCCGCCGTCGGCACCGGCCGCGGGATGCCCGAGCGGGCGGTGGCCATCGCCCTGGCGACCTCGATCCAGGAGTCGGGGCTGCTCAACATCGAGCACGGCGACCGGGATTCGCTGGGCCTGTTCCAGCAGCGGCCCTCGCAGGGCTGGGGCACCGAGAAGCAGATCCTGGACCCGGCGTACGCGGCGGGCGTGTTCTACGCCCACCTGGCCAAGGTGCCGCACTACGAGACCCTGCCGCTGACGGTGGCCGCGCAGCGCGTGCAGCGCAGCGGCTACCCGGAGGCGTACGCCAAGCACGAGACCGACGCCACGCTGCTCGCGGCGGCCCTGACCGGGCAGGCCGCGGCCACGCTGACCTGCGACGGGCGCCAGGCGGCCACCGGCACGCAGGCGGCGGCGGGGACGGTCACGGGTACCGGCACGGACGCGGTACGGACCGCGCTGGTACGGGACTTCGGACGGGACGCGGTCGAGGAGGCCGGCGCGGAGGTGACCGGTACGTCGGCGAGCTCGCCGACGCCGACACCGAGCGTGACCGCCACGGCGCACGGGCGGACCGTGACCGTGCCGGTGCCGGAGGGGAAGAAGACCGACAAGTCGGGGCGCACCGAGACCGAGCGCGGCTGGCAGCTGGCGCACTGGGCGGTGGCCAACTCGTCGGCGCTGCACATCCAGCGGGTGTCGTACGCGGGCCGGGAGTGGGCCGCCGGGAGCACGGACAGCCAGTGGGAGACGGCGTCCGGCACGCAGGGCACGGGCGGAGCGGAGAAGTCCGCGGGCTCGGTACGGATCGTGACCGGGCAGTAGTTCGGGGGGTCCCTCCGGCGGGTCAGCCGGGACACGCCGCATGCATGGTGTGCTCACGTTTTCGCACGGTCACTCCGGCATGCGTGAAATCCCTTGGGAGCGCTGGGCCGTAAGGATTCTGCGGAGGCGTCGGCAGAGCGCCGTTTGCCCGCTTTTCCCCACACCCGATAATGCGATGCGTTATCAATTCTTTACCTTGGGCCTCCGCAACCTTCGCGGGCTTCGAGCGGTAGTCACGGCGATCACGTTCCCTCCCGTCGAATGGAGCATCATGTCCCTCCCTCTGACCCGCCGGATCGCCCGTGCCGCGCTGCTCGTCGCAGCGGGAGCGGCTGCCGGGGTCGGTGCGGCCGGCTCCGCCGGTGCGGCCCCGAGTCTGCCGGCCGGCGCCCCGAACCTGGGCGGTCTGACCGCACTGGACGGGGCGAGCGTCGGCAACACCGCTGACGCGGCGGCGCAGACCGTCACCGGGACCGTCGGCCGCACCGGTGGCGCGGCGGTCGAGTCGGCGGTGCCGGCCGCGGGCCAGACCGGCGGCAAGGCCGTCAAGAAGGCGGCGCCGGTGGTGCAGCACACCGCGGGCGACGCGGCCGGCTCCGCCGGTGGGCTGCTGGGCGGTACGGCGGCCACCGCGACCAAGGGTGGGCTGCCGACGGGTGGGCTGCCGGTGAAGGGGCTGCCGCTCGGCTGAGTGGCCCAGCCGCCGCTTCTCGGAAGGGGACCCGGGGTATTCCCCGGGTCCCTTCTCGTTGTGCTTCGACTGCGGGCCGGTGGGGGTTGTTCGCGCAGTTCCCCGCGCCCCTTACGGGGCGCTCCGGCCGGGGCGGGTTCAGGAAAGCCGCGCCCCTTGGGCCAGCCGCGCCACCGCTGCCTGGATGCGCTCGTCCGTCGCCGTCAGGGCCACGCGGACGAAGTTCTCGCCGGCCTCGCCGTAGAAGTCGCCCGGGGCGACCAGGATGCCGAGGTCCGCCAGGTGGGACACCGTCTGCCAGCAGGACTCGTCGCGGGTCGCCCACAGGTAGAGGCTTGCCTCGCTGTGTTCGATGCGGAAGCCGTGGGAGAGGAGGGCCTCGCGGAGGAGGCCACGGCGGGTCGCGTAGCGCTCGCGCTGCTCGTGGACGTGGGTGTCGTCGGACAGGGCCGCCACCACCGCCGCCTGGGTCGGGGCCGACGTCATCATGCCGCCGTGCTTGCGGATCTCCAGGAGGGGGCCGAGGACCGCCGGGTCACCGGCCAGGAAGGCCGCGCGGTAGCCGGCCAGGTTGGAGCGCTTGGAGAGCGAGTGGACGGCGACGATGCCGTCGTACGAGCCGCCGTTGACGTCCGGGTGCAGGACCGAGACCGGGTCGGCCTCCCAGCCCAGTTCGAGGTAGCACTCGTCGGAGAAGAGCAGGATGCCGTGGGCGCGGGCCCAGGCGACGATCTCGGTGAGTTCCTGCTTGGCCAGGACCTTCCCCGTCGGGTTGGACGGGGAGTTCAGCCAGAGGAGCTTCAGGTTCGCCGGGTCGAGGTCGCGCGGGTCGTCGTAGACCTCGTACGCGGCGCGGGCGAGGCGGGCGCCGACCTCGTAGGTCGGGTACGCCAGGCGCGGGTAGGCGACCCGGTCGCCGGGGCCGAGGCCCAGCTGGGTGGGGAGCCAGGCGACGAGTTCCTTGGAGCCCACGATCGGGAGGACGTGGCGGTGGGTGACGTCCCGGGCGCCGAGGCGGCGGGTGACCCAGGCGGTGATCGCGTCGCGCAGCGCCGGGGTGCCCCAGACCGTGGGGTAGCCGGGCGAGTCGGCCGCGTCGATCAGCGCCTTCTGGATCAGGTCGGGGACCGGGTCCACCGGGGTGCCGACCGACAGGTCGACGATGCCGTCCGGGTGTGCCGCTGCCGTCTTCTTGTACGGTTCCAGCTTGTCCCAGGGGAAGGTGGGCAGACGGTCGGAGACTGCGGACACGATTCCTTGCTCACTTTCTTCGGTACGACCGGTTTCCTCGGCACGACCGGTACGGCAAACGCCTCGGTCCCGTACGGCGCCGATCGGGCGTGATCAGGCCGTACGGGACCGAGGCGGCACGCTGTCGCGGCGGGGCCGCCGGTGCGGGTGCTACTCGGCTTCGGCCTGCGGGGGCAGCGCGGCGATGAACGGGTGATCCCGCTCGATCAGGCCCAGCTTGCTGGCGCCGCCCGGGGAGCCGAGGTCGTCGAAGAACTCGACGTTGGCCTTGTAGTAGTCCTTCCACTCCTCGGGGGTGTCGTCCTCGTAGAAGATCGCCTCGACCGGGCAGACCGGCTCACAGGCACCACAGTCAACGCATTCGTCCGGGTGGATGTACAAGGACCGCTGGCCCTCGTAGATGCAGTCGACCGGGCACTCCTCGATGCACGCCTTGTCCTTCACGTCGACACAAGGCTGCGCGATGACGTAGGTCACGCTGTCGTTCCTCCTCGATTGGGCGCCGGCGGGCCTCCGTAGGCTCCGCCGCCTGGCGCGCGGGAGCGCGGCGTCGTCGATGCCCGCCCCTAGTATCTCCGTTCCTGGGCATGATCCGAACAGGAGGGGTGAACTGACCAGTGGAAATCTCTGCCGCAGGACGCTTCGAGGTCCGTATCACCACTGCTGACGTGGGTAAACGCGTATCGGTGCGGCGTTTGACCGGAAATGGTGTCGCCACGGAGAAGTTCACCGACACGGTGGGTGTTCTCACATCATGGGACGACGACGGCATGCTGACGATCACCCGGCGGGACGGGGAGATCGTCCGGATACCGGAGTCCGCGCTGGTGGCGGCGAAGGTGGTGCCGGCCGCTCCGGCGCGCCGCCGGGGACCCGCCGCGACCTATCGGGAGCTCGCGCGTGTCGCCGCGCGCGGGTGGCGGCCGGTGGAGAGCGAGCGGCTCGGCGAGTGGGAGCTGCGGGCGGCCGCGGGGTTCACCCGGCGGGCGAACAGCGTGCTGCCGCTCGGTGACCCCGGGCTGCCGCTGGACGAGGCGCTGGCGGCCGTACGGCGGTGGTACGGCGAGCGGGGGCTGCCCGCGTACGTGCAGACCGCGACCGGCGCCGAGGGCACGCAGGAGGTGCTGTGCGCGGAGCTGGAGCGGCGCGGATGGGTGCGTGAGGTGAGCGCCGAGCTGTGGACCGGCGGGCTGGCGCCGCTGACGGACCGGGCGGCGGGGGCCAAAGTGGTGCTCGCCCGGGCGGCCGGCGAGGACTGGCTGGCTCGGTACCAGCGCAAGGGGGTGAGCGAGGTGGCGTTGAAGGTGCTGGGGAGCGGGCCGTCGGTGTGGTTCGCGACCGTGCCGGGCGAGGTCTCCGGTGCCGCCCCGGCGGCCATCGGGCGGCTGGTGGTGGACGGCCGGTGGGCCGGGTTCGCCGCCGTCGAGGTGGATCCGGGGCTGCGGCGGCGGGGGCTGGCCACCGAGGTCATGGCGGCGCTCGCGGGCCGGGCGCTGGAGGAGGGCGCGTCGGCGGCCTGGCTCCAGGTGGAGACGGACAACGAGGGGGCGCGGGCGCTGTACGGGCGGCTGGGCTTCGCGGCGCATCACGCGTATCACCACTACCGGGCGCCGGGGGCCGGCGGCTCCTGAATCCGGCGGGCGTGAATCCGGCGGGCGAGGCGGTACCGATCATTCCGAAGGGGCACGAGACAGCTATGGCTTCCGGTCAGCCACACCCACGTCCGCCGTCCTCCGGGCGGGCCGCCGAGGTACGGCAGCGGTTCGCCGAGGAGGTGCGGTCCGAGCGGCCCGATCTGGCGACGCTGTGTCTGCTGCTGGGCGCGGCGGCCGACGACTCGCTGGACGAGGCCGGGATCGACGCGGCGCAGATGGAACTGGACCGGCTGGCCGGGCAGCTTCCGTACCGGCCGGACGGGCCGCATGCCTGGGCCACGGCGGCGCACCGGGTCCTTGGCGAGCGGTTCGGCTTCCGGGGCGCCGCCGCGGACTACCAGCGGCTGGAGTCCTCGCTGCTGCACGAGGTGCTGCGGCGGCGGCGCGGGCTGCCGATCCTGCTGTCCGTGGTGTGGCTGGAGGTCACGCGGCGGGCGGGGGCGCCGGTGTACGGGGTCGCGCTGCCGGGGCACTTCGTGGTGGGGTTCGGGGCGGCGGAGGAGCAGGTGCTGGCCGATCCGTTCGACGGGGGGCGGGTGCTGACCGGGTCGGACGCGGAACTGCTGGTGGTGGGGGCGGCGGGGGTGCCGCTGGAGCCGGCGATGCTGGAACCGGCCGATGCCCTGGACGTCGTGCGGCGGATCCTGAACAACGTGCGGGCGTGGGCCGCGGCCCGTCCGGAGCGGTCGGACGTGGGCCTGTGGGGGGTGGACCTGTCCCTGCTGATGCCCTCGCATCCGGCGCGACTGCGGTACGAGCGGGCGCGGTTGCTGGTGGAACGGGGCGACTTCATGGACGGGGCCGAGGAGTTGGAGGAGTACGCCGGGCTGATCGACGTGGTCGACGAGAGGGCCGCGGAGAAGGTGCGGGGGGAGGCACGGGCGGCACGGGCTCGTCTCAACTGAGGGGGTGGGGCCCGTTCGCGGAGGGGGCGGGGGTGGCTGCGTGGGTACGGCTGCGGGTGGGTGGGGGCCAGCAGCCTCTTCGCCGTTGGGCCGCTTGCCGGTTTGCGACTGCGGGAGCGCGGGGGCCGGTCGCGCAGTTCCCCGCGCCCCTGAGTTGACTGCCGTGCCCGGCAGCAATACGCCTCCGTCAACCATCCCCATCCCCGGGAGTCCCCCTGTCCCCACCAACCCCCTCACCCCATCAGTCCGCTATCCACCAGCCCCATCCCTCCGCCGGTCCCCTTGCCTCCGCCGGTCCGCTTGATCCGCCGGTCTCCCCCGATCCGCCGCGACGGCGCTCAGCAACCGCGGCGCAGTAACTGGTGGAGAGGCCGTATCCCGAGGATGCGCTATTCACGGATGCCTACTGCCTCCATCGCACGCTGACGGGTCGCACTCCAGGTCGCGGCCGACGCGGTTGCCGGGGCAACGAGGGCGCAGAGCGCGACGGTCCCCCAGATCTGGGTCCACGGGATCACCGTCGGCGCACCGGTCACGAGCTTGCTGAGCGAGGCGTGCTGGGTGACCGCGGCGAGCACGGTCGCCACGGCGGCGAGCACAGTGCCGACGACGACCGCCAGGACGGACTCGGCCGCGGTGACCTTCACGATCTGTCCGCGCGTGGTGCCGGCGAGCCCGAGCAGCGCGAATTCCCGCCGTCGCCCCGCCATCGCCATGATCAGCGTGTTGGCGACCGCGATCAGCGCGTAGGCCAGTGCAATCCCCAGGATCACCACCGCGGCGTTGTCCGTCTGCCGCGCGGCATGCGAACTTTGGGCCTCGAGGTAGGCGTCGTACGTCATGACATGGGCGCCGGAGTCCGCCAGCGCCCGGTTCACCGCGGCCGTCTGCCGTGCGTCGAGTTCCCTCCCGGTGCCCGCTGCGGAGTCGACGTAGACGTGGCTCGTCACCAGTCCGTCGGCCAGCGAGGAGGAGACGTACGTGTCGTCCCCGTGCAGGCCGCGCGCGACGACGGCGGCGATGACGGTCGGGAGCCGGCGGCCGGTCGGCAGCAGGGCGACCACGTGCCGCCCCACCGACAGGTCGTCGGATTCGGCCGCGTGCTGGTCGATGACCAGGAAGTTCTCGGGCAGCGAGGCGAGAGAGCCGGACAGCACGGGCGGCCGGACGGTGTCGCCCATCGCCTTGGTGGGCACCGCGTTCGTCGTCAGCGAGTCGATCTGGTCGCCGGGGGCCGTACCGATCCGGACGTTCATCGTGGCCACCGGGGTGACCCGGACGCCGGGCACGGCCCGGAGCCGGGCCAGGGTCCTCGCGTCGATCCCCAGATCGCCGCCGGGCACCACGACGGCCGCCGCGCGGATCTCCTGCCGCTGCCGGGCGAGTACCGCGGCGTCGCCGGACTTCTGCATGGTCAGCAGCGTGCCGACGAGGCCGACGGCCACCACGATCGGCGCCACGGTGGCGGCCGTGCGGCGCCGGGAGGTGAGGATGTTCTCGCGCACCAACAGCGGGCCGGCCTTGGCCGAGCGGCGCAGCGGACCGATCAGGAGCCGGGTGACCGGACGCAGCAGGATCGGGGAGAGCAGGGTGACCGCACCGACGTAGAGAACCGGGACCGCCTCGTACTTGCGTACAGTGGCCGCCAGATACGGCGTGGTCCGGGCGATCTCGATGCCCGCGACGACCGCGCCCGCCAGCATCCCGAGCCCCAGCAGCCAGCGGATCGGTGTCATGCCGCGGCGTTCCGTCGCACTCTCGCGCAGCACCTCCACCGGCCGGATCAGCGAGACGCGCAGCAGGGTCGCGGCCGAGCCGGCCAGTGCCGCGGCCACGCCGATGACGAAGGAGATCAGCAGCGGCACGACGTTGAACGGGATGGTGAACCACGACGGCGCCACACCGTGGTGAAGCATCCAGAAGCGCAGCGGCACGGTCCCGAGCGGGGCGAGCAGGCATCCGGTGACCGCCGCGGCCAGGCCGATCAGGAGGGCCTCACCGAGCACCATGCGCCGCACCTGCCGGGGCGCTGCGCCCACCAGCCGCAGCAGCGCCAGTTCCCGGCGGCGCTGCTCGGTGGCGAAGGCGAAGGTGGCGACGACGACGAACACCGCGACGCACACGGCAAGTCCGGTCGTGCTGCCCGCCATGGCCTGGGCGTTGGCCAACTCCGCGGACCCGCCGGTGTCGTCGGGGTCGATCCGGGTCAGGTCGTCGCCGGAGAGGACCACGGCCCGGCCGCCCACGAGCGAGGAGAGCCCGCCCGCGTCCTGGTCGGTGACGAGGGCGTTGACGCCCGGGGACAGCCGCGCCGCCTCCGCGTCGCTGAAGAAGACCGCGCGCTCGAACCAGAGCGCGCCGGTGACGCCCACCACCCGGTAGCGGTGCACGCCGTCGCGCGTCGCCACCTCGGTCTGATGCCCGATCAGCGCCTTGGAGCCATCGCCCACGGCGATCTCGTCCGTGGCGCCCGGCGCGCGCCCCGCCACCAGGCGGTAGCCCGCGTAGCGGGCCGAGGACCAGGGGTGGCCGGTGGTGTCCGCGGGGCCGGAGGCGAGCCGCGCTGGGAAGCTGCGGTCGGGCGTGCCGTGCCCCGCTGCGGTCACCTTCGCGACGACGGCCGCCGAGAGGACCGCAGGCGCCTCCATCGGGCTCCCGTCGAAGCCCCGTGGCGCCACCACGGCCGAGGCGTCCTTGAACCGCTGCGGCCCCGGGTGCGGCGTCCCGAAGGTCGCCGCCAGGGTCAGCGTCATCATGCCGATCATCGTGGTACCGAGCGCGAGGGCGACGAAGGCGCCCACGAAGCCCATCAGACGGTGGCGCAGGGTGGCTGCGGCGATCTTCAGCACGCCTTCGTCTCGCTCCCGCCGGGCTCCAGCTGGGCCATCCGCAGGGCGACGGACTCGACCGTCGGCTCGGCCAGTTCACCGGTCACCCGGCCGTCGGCGAGGAAGACCACGCGCTGCGCGTACGAGGCGGCCACCGGGTCGTGCGTCACCATGACCACCGTCTGCCCATGCTGCTCCACCACGCCGCGCAGCAGCGCCAGGACGTCACGCGCGGTGCGGGAGTCCAGCGCGCCGGTCGGCTCGTCGGCGAAGATCACCTTGGGTCTGGTCACCAGGGCACGGGCGATGGCGACCCGCTGCTGCTGGCCTCCGGAGAGCTCGGCGGGCCGGTGCCCGCCGCGCTCGGCGAGGCCCACATCGGCAAGGCCGCGGTCGATGGCCACCGCGTCGATCTCGCGCCCGGCCAGCCGCAGCGGCAGCTCCACGTTCTGCCGGGCGGTCAGCGCCGGGATCAGGTTGAAGGACTGGAAGATGAAACCCATCTGCTCGCGGCGTAGCTCGGTCAGCGCGCGTTCGGAGAGCCTGTGCAGCGGCACCCCGTCGAGCAGGACCTGGCCCGTGTCGACCCGGTCGAGACCCGCCGCGCATTGCAGCAGCGTCGACTTGCCGGAGCCCGACGGACCCATGATCGCGGTGAACGTGCCGGTGACGAAGGACAGACTGACCCCGGCCAGGGCAGTGATGCGGTGATCGATGCTGCCGTATGTCTTGTGCAGAGCGGACAGGGTGATGACCTCGCGAACGCTCGCGGCGCCGACGGCGGATAAGTCCGAAGCCAATGCCTGGCCGGGTGATCGCGATGCTTTGAAAGCCTTGTTCCGGAACACTCTCTCGCCTTCTCCGTGGGGCGTTGCTCATCCGCCACACGCACGTTAGGGCCGCGTGCGGCATCCCCACCTCCGGACTGCCCCTGAGATCGCCCCTGAGGAACCCCTGACTGCAGGAGGCTGCAAGCAGTCCTCTCTTGGGTGGCCATGCGGGCTGCGAGGTAGGCGCGACAGTCCTCTTCGAACAGTTCACCCATCTCTGTGACGCGTTGGGATGCATGCCGAAGAGGTCGGCGACCACGATGGGCGGGAGGCCGGTGACCGCTTCGATCATGGCGGCGTCGCGTGCGGAGAGGACGGGCAGGACCGGACTGCCGACGTATCCGTGAATCGGTCGCGGGCCGGGCGATCTGTTCCTCGATGAGGAGTGCCGGCTTCGGCGGCAGGAGCCCGGGGTGGCGGTCGAGGGTGAAGTGGGCACCGTTCTCGTCACGGTGGAAGCGGTCGGTGGTCAGTTCGACGATGCGGGAGGCAGGGACGGCATAGAGCCTGACCGGGGCACCGATGATGCGCGCTTCCCGGGGAAGGGTGTCGTCGTTCAGACAGCGCCGGAGCTGCTCCCGGAGGTCTTGCTCGTCCAGGAACCCGGAAGAGCTCCTCTCGGGCGGTCGGGAGATGACGAGCTTGCCGGTGATGCGCCGGGCACCGCCCACTGGATGAACGTGACGACGGTCCGGTGCAGGGAAGAGCGGTCACCGAGCCGGCGGTCCAAGCCGCTCTGGGTGGTGTCCTGCAGGTCGATCTCGCGCGTGTCCAGCCAGGACATGAAGTCGATGGCGGCCTTGACGTCCCTGATGTCGCCGTCGACGGCCAGGGCGCCGTAGCGACCCCGGGCCGCGCGCCGGCGGGCGTCGCGGACGACGTGCCACTCGCCTGCAATCTTCGCGTTCCCGGCGGTGCCCGACCCAGCGCACGCCGACCTCTTACAGCCAGCCCTTCTCTCTCGCGATCCGTACCGCTTCCGCCCTGTTCCTCGCCGCCAGTTTCTGGATCGCCGTCGAGAGGTAGTTCCGTACCGTGCCCTGGGAGAGGTGCAGGGCCTTCGCCAGTTCCGCGTTGGTCGAGCCGTCGGCCGCCGCGCGGAGGATCTCGCGTTCGCGGTCGGTCAGGGGGTTGGCGCCCTCGGCGAGGGCCGCTGCCGCGAGGGTGGGGTCGATGACGCGTTCGCCGGCCAGGACCTTGCGGACGGCTTCGGCGAGTTGGGCGGCGGGGGCGTCCTTGACGAGGAACGCGTCGGCGCCCGCCTCCATCGCGCTGCGGAGGTAGCCGGGACGGCCGAAGGTGGTGAGGACGACCAGTTTCACCGCCGGCAGCGCCTTGTGCAGCTGGGCCGCCGCCTCGATGCCCGTACAGCCCGGCATCTCGATGTCGAGCAGGGCGACGTCGATGTCGTGCCGGCGGGCCGTCGGCAGCACCTCGTCGCCACGGGCGACCTGGGCCACGACCTCGATGTCGTCCTCCAGGCCCAGCAGGGCGGCCAGCGCCTCACGGACCATCGACTGGTCCTCGGCTAGGAGGACCTTGATCGTGCTGCTCATGCCCCGGATCCTACGGCCCCGCCGGAGGTGAGCGGGACCCGGGCGACCAGCCGGAAGCCGCGCTTCAGGCGGCCAGTCTCCAGGGTGCCGCCCGCCTTCTCCAAGCGCTCGGTGAGACCGGTGAGACCGTTGCCGGGCCCCTGGCCGGAGCCGCCCGAACCGTTGTCCTCGACGGCGAGTTCGAGGACCGGGCCGTCGAGGGTCTGGCGGTGCAGCAGTTCGACCGTGCAGCGGGTCGCGCCGCTGTGCCGGACGACGTTGGTGATCGCCTCCCGCAGCGCCCACGCGAGGGCCGCCTCGCCGTCCTCGGGTACGCCGGCGAGGTCGGGGTCGGCCGGGATCTCGGCGGTGACCGAGGCGGCGGTCAGGGCGACCTGGGCACCGGCCAGTTCGGCGGCGAGCCGGGCCCGACGGTAGCCGGTGACCGCCTCGCGGACGTCCACCAGGGCCTGGCGGCTGACCTGTTCGATGTCGGAGACCTGCTGGGCCGCCTTGTCGGGGTGGCCGGGGAGCATCCGGCCGGCCAGCTCGCTCTTCAGGGTGATCAGGGAGAGCGAGTGGCCCAGCAGGTCGTGCAGGTCACGGGCGAGCCGCAACCGCTCCTCGTTGGCGGCCAGTTGGGCGACGGTGGCGCGGGCCTTGCGCAACTCGACGGTGGTGGCGACGAGTTGCCGTACGCCGGTCATGGAGTAGCCGACCAGGAGCACCACCAGGAACAGGCCCCAGGCCTCGTCCATGTCGTGGACGTACCAGCCCGCCAGCATCATGGCGGCGGTGGTCAGTGGGATCGTCCAGTAGGCGACCCGCAGCGGGAAGGTCACTCCGCACATCACGGAGACGTACACGAACAGGCCGAACCAGGAGCCGCCGAGGCTGAAGGCCAGGACGACCGCGAGTACCCATTCCACGGCGATCGCGGCGGCGACGGTCCAGCCCCGGAAGGGCCGGCCCATGGAGCGGAAGACGATGGTCAGGTAGATCCCGACGAAGGCCGTCAGGCCCGCCCAGCCGGCCGCCGTCGCCCCGCCGGTGTGGTGGCCGGAGGCCAGGTCGTCCGCCGGGGAGGCCAGGAAGAACAGCCAGGGCAGGACCCACACCAGCTTGCGCATCGCCTCGCCCCGGTTGCGGGGCGGCTGGCCGATGCGTACCAGCCGGTCCGCCCGGGCTTCCTCGTCGGGCCGCAGGTCTTCCGTCATCGCGCTCACGCCTTCAGCGTGTCCTTCCGGTACAGCCAGGCCGCGCCGCCGACGAAGAGGGCGAAGAAGACGACGAGGATGGCGATGTCCTGGGCTTTCGGGGCCTGGCTCTGCTCGATGGCCCGTCCCAGGGCAGCGTACGCGTGCGTGGGCAGCCACTTCGCGATGTCCTGGAGCCAGGTCGGGAAGGAGGAGGACGGCCACCACAGGCCGCCGAGGATCGACAGGCCGAAGTAGGTGATCATCGTGATCGGGCGGACCGCGTCGCCGCTCGCCAGGTACCCGATGGCGACACCCAGCGCCGCGAAGACCAGGCTGCCGGCCCAGATCGCGCCGGTGAGGGCGAACCACTGCCAGGCGTCGAGGCGTACGTGCTTGACCGAGGCGGCGATCAGGAAGACGACCACGATGGACGGGAGGCTGACCACGGCGGCGCTGGCGGTCTTGGCGAGGACGTAGCCGCGGCCGGGCAGGGTGGTCAGCCGCAGCTGCCGTACCCAGCCGCTCTCGCGCTCCCTGGCGATGCGTTCGCTGTTGCCCATCAGGACGGCGGTGAGGGCGCCGAAGGAGGCCATGGACACCATGACGTAGGCGGCGACGGACAGGCCGGAGTTGTCCACGGTGGCGCCGGTCCCGCCCTGGCTCGCGACCAGCAGGAAGATGATCGAGGGGTAGATCACCGAGAAGAACAGGAACTTGCGGTTGCGCAGGGCGCGGGCGAGCTCCAGCTTGATCAGGGCGTTCATGACTGCGTGGCCTCCTTGGCCTCTTCGGCCTCCGTGATGGCGACGAACGCCTGCTCCAGGCCGAGCCCGGCGACTTCGAGGTTGTGGGGGTAGACGCCCAGGCCGTACAGGGCATGGACGGTGGCGTCGGCGTCGGACGACTGGATACGGATCGTCTGGCCCGAGATGTCCACGGCCGTGAGGAAGGGCAGCGCCCGCAGCGGCGCCTCGTCGATCTCGCCCTCCAGGTCGAAGGAGATCCTTCTCGCCCCCGCCTTCGCCTTGATCTCGGCGGCCGTCCCGTCGGCGAGGAGCCGGCCGCGGTGCAGCACCAGCACCCGGTCCGCGATGGCGTCGGCCTCTTCGAGGTAGTGGGTGGCGAACAGGACGGTACGGCCCTGGTCGGCCTGTTCGCGCATGGTGGCCCAGAACGCCTGGCGGGCGGAGACGTCCATGCCGGTGGTCGGCTCGTCCAGGACGATGAGGTCGCTGTCGCCGGCGGTGGCGAGGGCGAAGCGGACCCGCTGGGACTGGCCGCCGGAGAGCTTGTTGACCTTGCGGTCGGCGATCTGCGAGATGCCCGCGCGGGCGAGCACGTCGGTGACCTTGTAGGGCTTCGGGTGCAGGTCGCAGGCGAGCTTGACCAGTTCCCGGACGGTGACCTCGTCCATCAGGCCGCCGCTCTGGAGCATCGCGCCCACCCGTCCGGCGACGATGGCCTCGCGCGGGCTCAGGCCGAACACGCTCACCGTGCCGCTGTCGGCCTGCTTGAGGCCGAGCAGCAGGTCGAGCGTGGTCGACTTGCCGGCGCCGTTGGGCCCGAGCAGGGCCACGGTCTCCCCCGGGTGCAGCCGCAGCGTAAGCCCGTCGACGGCCTGCACGTTCCCGTAGGTCTTGCTCACTTGGTCGAACCCGACCACCACCGGGGTTCCG
Organism: Streptomyces sp. NPDC054770; assembly: GCF_053611985.1. Classification (NCBI taxonomy): domain Bacteria; kingdom Bacillati; phylum Actinomycetota; class Actinomycetes; order Kitasatosporales; family Streptomycetaceae; genus Streptomyces; species Streptomyces sp. NPDC054770. The sequence goes on along the minus strand of NZ_JBSHBL010000049.1, from coordinate 44,755 downwards.
GTGGCCGTCGTCGCCGCTGTCGTTGTCATGCCTCCATGCTGGCCGCGAGCACCCGGCCCAGGGCAGTGTCGGGCGTCCGGAGAGCCGCATGACAGATGTCATGGGCGGCGCCCGGCACACGCGAAGGGGCGCCCGGTGAGCACCGGGCGCCCCTTCGGCAACGCGTCAGCTCGGGTTGGTGTCGATGACTCCGATCCGCTCCGCCGTCGTCTTGCCGACCAGCGCCTTGCGCAGTGCGGACGCGACGTCCTGCGGCGTGACTGCCGTCTTCTGGCCGGTGCCCCGGGTGATCAGGACACCGTCGAAGGTGCTGCCGTACGCCGCCTTGAGCGCATCGAGGTTGTACGTCTCCACCAGCTTGCCGTCGACGGCCTTGAAGCCGAGGATCTTCGGCAGTGACAGGGCGCCGAACGGGATGCTGTGCGCCGCGTCCGTCTGCACGATGACGTTCTTCGACATGGCCGGCTCCGCGAACGCCTTCATCTCGCGGTCGACCTCCGCGTTGGAGACCGTCGGCTGCACGGTGGTCGTCGGCACGTTCACCACGGAGGCGGTGCCGGTCTCGACCATCGTCTTGTACGCCTGCTCGACCGCCGCCGTGGAGGCGGCCGCGTCGATGCCCTTGCCTGCCTTGCCGTAGACCGCGACGGCCTTGCCGCCGGCGAACTTGATCGTGCCCTCGGTGGCCGAGCCGGAACCGCTGCCGAGATCCTTGAGGGCGGCCTGGAGCTTCTCCTCGTCGACCGGCATGACGGGCTCGACGACCCGCTTCTGGCCGAACAGGGAGCCGATCACGGAGATCGGGTTGTAGTCGCTCTTGGCGGCCGCCTCGACGGTGTTCTGCGTGTCGAACTGGAGGCCCGCCTGGTCCGGCGGCAGCGAGACGGTCCTGCCGCCGACGGACAGCTTCAGCGGCTGGTTCACCCGCTTGCCGAAGGCGTCGTCGAGCTTCCTGGTCGCGTCGTCGCGGGTGCCGCCGCCGATGTCGACGCCGAGCACGGTGGTGCCCTTGGGCACGTCGGAGTGGTTCATGAGCAGCCCGGCACCGTAGAGGCCGAGGCCGGCGACCACCACGACACCGCCGAGCAGCGGCAGCTTGCCGCGCTTCTTCTTGGCCTTCGCCTTGCTCTTGCCCTTGGCCTCGGCCGGGGGCGGCGAGACCGGCTCGGGGAGCTTCGGGGGCGTGTGCGGCAGCGGGCCGTCGGTGGGCGCGCCCGGCGCGAACGGGGCGTTGGCGCCGGGCGGCACGACCGGGATGCCGCTGGTGACGGTGTGCCCGGAGACGTTGTCCGCCGGGGAGCCGTAGCCGGGCATGCCCGGTTCGGGGGCGGGCTTCTGCGGGGTGAGGATCGCGGTGTCGTCACTCAGGCCGCCGCCGGGGAGGCCGGGGCCGGTGCGGGCGGTGCGCGCGCCGGGCCCGGTCTGGGCGGCACGGGCACGAGGGCCGCCGGGACCACCGGGGCCGCCGGGGCCTGCGGGACCGCCAGGGCCAACGCCGGGACCGCTGGGACCACCGGGACCGCTGGGCGTGCCGAACGACTCGCCGCCGCTGAAGCCCTGGCCCGCCGGGCCGCCGAAGGGCTCGCCGCCGTTGACCGGCGGGACGAACGGGCCGTCGCCGGTGACCGGGCCGCCGGTGGGGCCGGCCGGGCCCTGCGGGCCGCCGAGGCCGCCGGGACCGCCCGGCCCGTTGAAGCCGCTGGGGCCGCCGGGACCTGCCGGGCCGCCGCCGGGCGCGCCGGGACCGGCCTGGGCGCCGTTCTGGCCGCCGTTCTCGGAGAAGTACGGCAGTTCGTCGCGGCGGGATTCACCGCCGCCCTTCGCGCCGCCCCGGGCACCGCCGAGCGGGCCCGCGGCGAGCGCCTCGGTCACGTCGAAGGAGCCGGTGCCGCCGCCGTGCCCGGGAGCCACCGGACCGCCGGTCGCACCCGTGGGCAGCCCCGCGCCGTTGGTCGCGCCGGGCCGGGGCGTGCCGGGCACGCTCATGGAGCCGACGACACCGCCGGGACGGCCGCCGTTCGGACGCGCACCGCCCTGGGTCGCCGGGCCGTTCGGCGGGTTCGGTGCCGCGGCGGGCGAACCGCCGGGCGTCGCGCCGCCGTTGCCGGCGCCGCCGCGCGGACCGGGTTTGGCCGGGCCGGACTTGCGCGGCGCGAACCAGTCGCTGGCCTTCTCCTCGGCGGCGGGCGCGGGCGCGGGCGCCGGCTCGGCGGCGGGCGCCTCGACGGTGCCGGTGGACATGGCGGCGCCCGTCGGCCGCGCGTGCGTGCCCGTCTCCTCGCCGGTGCCTCCCACGGCGGCCGCGGCAGCGCCCTCGACGTCCGCGACGGGAGTACGGACGACCACGGGCGGAATCGGCCGGGAGCCGGGGATGTTGATCCGGATCCGGGTCGTCAGCGTGGTCTCGGTCTTGCGTTCCTCCGGCTGCGCGGCCGAACGGGCCGCGTCGGTACCGTCGTCGGAAGCCATGGGGGTCCCGTACGGCGGCGTGCCCGAAGGGTATGCGGATCCTCCGCGCCCGTTGGGCCCGGAGGACGGAGTGTCAGTTTCACGACTCAAGGCAGGTTCTCCCGGTTGGCTCCACCGCCGGTGACGACCTTGCTGGGGCGGCTCGGCGGCGCGCACCACCATACTGGCCACTTCTGACGCTTATCCCACGACCGCTGGGGAAACCCACACCGGACTCGCACGGGCGCCTCACGGCGAAGTGGTACGTCACTTGCCAAGTCGGACGCCGTCCGCGTGAGGTTGCCGCCCCAAACCCATTGTGGCGCAGATCACAGCCAGCGCCATGCCGCCGAGCAGGAAGAGGTACGAGCCGGCTCCCGCGCCGAACAGGAAGTCGCCTTCCGGTCTGCTGGCGGTGAGGAAGATGACGGCGACGACCCAGCCGAACGCGGGCGCGACGGCTCCGGAGCGGCTCGTCAAGGCCCGGGCTCCGCCGAGGAAGAGCCCGGCGGCGCCGGCCAGGGCGAGCAGCAGCCCGCCCGGGAACCAGCCCGCCTGGACGAGGGCCCCCGCGACGCCGACCACGGCTCCGAGCACGACCAGCCCGAGGAGAGCCGCGGCCCTCCCGGCCGAGGGCGCCTGCAACGGTTGCGCGAGCATCGACCCGCGTCCACCGGAACTCATGACGCCTCCCCGAGGCCCGCGAAGAGATCGGTCTCACGCGCCGTGCCCGGCTCGCCGCCCAGCAACTCGTAGTACTCCGTGCTGAACACCGGCTGCGCCAGCTCGTTGGAGAGCGCGAAATAGCCGGCGCCGTGCGGTGCCACCTCGACCTGGGTGGCATGGGCGGCCATCGCGGCGGTCTTCGCGGCGGCATAGGCGGTGCCGTCGACCTCGGTGGTGACCCGGTGGTCGTCGACCACGCCCGGTACGTCGTCGACGGCGGCGGACTTGGCGAAGGGCAGCCCCGGCAGGTCGTCCCGGAGCCGGGCGAAGGCGGCCTCGGCGACCGTGCGCGGGACGCGGTTCCAGTAGACCTTGGGGATGCGGTGGCCGGCCTCGGCGGCCAGCTCCACGGCTCTCATGGCGACGCGGTGGGCCTGGATGTGGTCCGGGTGGCCGTAGCCGCCGTGGTCGTCGTAGGTGACGAGGACCTGGGGGCGGGTCTCCAGGATCACCTCGGCCAGGTGACCGGCGGCCTCGTCGACGTCGGCCTGCCAGAAGCAGTCGGGCGCCTCGTTGTCGGGCAGGCCCATCATTCCGGAGTCGCGGTAGCGGCCGGGGCCGCCGAGCAGCCGGAAGTCGTCGACGCCGAGTTCGCGCATGGCGGCCGTGAGCTCGCCCAGGCGGTACTCGCCCAGGGCGGGGCCGGTGAGATGCCCGAGCCCGGGCGGGATCACCTCGCCGCCCTCGCCGAGGGTGCAGGTGACCAGCGTCACATGGGCGCCCTGGGCCGCGTAGCGGGCCATGGTGGCGCCGTTGTTGATCGACTCGTCGTCCGGGTGCGCGTGCACGAGCAGCAACCGCAGGGCGGGCAGTTCCGTCATGTGCCCACCCTACGAAACGACACCGACAGTGCCGCGCAGCCCCGGGTGACCGGGGTCAGAACTTGATGCTGCCGATCATGCTGGCGACGTTGGTCGTCAGGTCGCTGATCGTCGGTGCGACGGTCGAGGAGGCGAGATAGAAACCGAGCAGCATGCACACCACGGCATGACCGCCCTTCAGACCCGACTTCTTGATCAACAAGAAGACGATGATCGCCAGCAGCACCACCGCCGAAATCGAGAGTGCCACGGCGGCTCACCTCCAAAGATCCCAGGGACGCGGGGGGTTCGGACTATGGGGGTTGTAGATCGGTACAGCAATTCCATGCGTAGGCCAGCAGGTTCATACCCACTCAGCGGTAGTGATCATAACTATGCGTGCTCGCGCATCGCTCGGCGCACGGCCGCACAAGGGGGCGCATGGCCAATATGGTCAGGGCATGACGACCGAGGCTGTCTCATTCCCCCGCCGGCACGCCCGCACCCGGCGTTTCACGCTCGGCGCGCCGCGCGCGTTCACCGTGGCCCCCGACGGCTCCCGCGTGGCGTTTCTGCGCTCCGGTTCCGGCACGGACGCCGCCAACTCCCTGTGGATTCTCGATGTGCCGAGCGGCGCGGAACACCTCGCGGCGGACCCGGGTGTCCTGCTCGGCGGTACCGAGGAGCACCTCTCGCCCCAGGAGCGGGCCCGCCGCGAACGCAGCCGTGAGAGCAGTGCCGGCATCGTCGGCTACGCCACCGACGCGGCCGTGGAGTTGGCGTCTTTCGCCTTGTCAGGGCGGCTTTTCACCGCCGAGCTCAGGGCCGGCACCACGCGCGAACTCCCGGTCCCCGGACCGGTGATCGACCCACGCCCGTCCCCCGACGGCCGCCATGTCGCGTACGTCGCGGAGGGCGCCCTGCGCGTGGTGGGCGTCGAGGGCGAGGGCGACCGGGTGCTCGCGGAGCCGGAGTCGGAACAGGTCACCTGTGGATTGGCCGAGTTCATCGCGGCCGAGGAGATGGGCCGTTCGCGCGGCTTCTGGTGGTCGCCGCGGTCCGACCGGCTGCTCGTGGCGCACGTGGACGACACGCCGGTACAGCGGTGGTGGATCGCCGACCCCGCCCACCCGGAGCGTGAGCCACATCATGTCGCCTACCCGGCGGCGGGCACCGCGAACGCGGACGTACGCCTGTTCGTGCACGACCTCGACGGCGGGCGCACGGAGGTCTCCTGGGACCGGGCACGCTATCCGTACTTGGCGCATGTGCACTGGTCAGAGGCGGGTGCACCACTGGTGCTCGTGCAGGCGCGCGACCAGCGCAGCCAGCTGTTCCTGGCCGTGGACCCGGAGTCCGGGGCGACCCGGATGGTGCACGCCGACGAAGATCCAACATGGCTTGAACTGTTCGGTGGAGTGCCCTGCTGGAGCCCCTCCGGACAGCTGGTCCGGATCGCCGACGAGGGCGGCGCCCGGGTGCTCGCGGTGGGTGAACGGCCGCTCACGGGACCCCAGTTGCACATCCGTGCGGTTCTCGACGTGACCGCCGATGACGTGCTCGTTTCCGCGTCCGCCGGCGAGGAGGCCGAGTCCCCCGAGATCGGCGAGGTGCACGTCTACCGCGTGAACGAGCTCGGCGTGGAGCGCGTGTCGCAGGAGCCCGGCGTGCACACGGCGGTGCGCGCCGGGGGCGTGACCGTACTGGTCTCCGCCACCCTGAACAGCCCGGGCGCCCGGGTCCAGGTACTGCGCGACGGAAAACACCTGGCAACTGTCACGTCATACGCCGAAGACCCCGGTTTGTCCCCGCGCGTGACGCTCACCGAGGGGGGCGCACGCAGAATTCCGTGCGCCGTGCTTATGCCACAGGACTACCACGGGGACACTCCCCTTCCGGTTTTGCTCGACCCCTACGGGGGTCCGCACGGCCAGCGCGTGGTCGCCGCGCACAACGCCCACCTGACCTCCCAGTGGTTCGCCGACCAGGGCTTCGCGGTGATCGTCGCCGACGGCCGGGGCACCCCGGGCCGCTCCCCCGCCTGGGAGAAGTCCATCAGGGACGACCTCGCGGCGATCGTCCTCCAGGACCAGGTCGACGCGCTCCACGCGCTCGCCGCCGACTTCCCCCTCGACCTGACCAGGGTGGCGATCCGCGGCTGGTCCTTCGGCGGCTACCTCGCCGCCCTCGCGGCCCTGCGCCGCCCGGACGTCTTCCACGCGGCGGTGGTGGGCGCCCCGGTGACCGACCTGCGCCTGTACGACACCCACTATCAGGAGCGTTACCTCGGCCACCCGGCCGAGCAGCCGGACGCCTACCGCCGCAACTCGGTGATCGACGACACCGGCCTGGTCGACGCCGCCGAACCCCACCGCCCGATGATGATCATCCACGGCCTCGCGGACGACAACGTGGTGGTGGCCCACTCCCTGCGCCTGTCCAGCGCCCTGCTGGCAGCGGGCCGCCCGCACGAGGTACTCCCCCTGTCGGGCGTGACCCACATGACCCCGCAGGAGCAGGTGGCGGAGAACCTGCTACTGCTTCAGCTGGACTTCCTGAAGAGGTCACTGGGCTTGGCGTAACGCGCCCCAAAGGGGCGCGGGGAACTGCGCGATCAGCCACACACAACCAGCACACGGCAACGGGCCGGAGCGACATGGCGCGCTCCGGCCCGTTTACGGCACCCGCACGGCCGTACGCTGTTAAGCGTGCCGCGTCCGTATATCGAGACCGGGTCGGCGAAGTTGCCTGTGTGTTAACGAGATTGATGCACATACGCCCCGTTATGCACCCGGGTCGCCAAGATCGTCCGGCGGCACCACCCGCTTCTCCTCCGCGAAGTGGCAAGCCGAGTCATGCGCCGCCGGCCCCGGTGCGAGGCGGAACACCGCGGGTACCGCGAGCATCGGCACCTCCAGCGCGCAGCGCTCCTGCGCCTTCCAGCACCGCGTACGGAACCGGCACCCCGACGGAATGTTCGTCGGCGACGGCACGTCCCCGCTCAGGATGATCCGCTCCCGGTGCTCCCGCGCCTCCGGGTCCGGTACCGGCACCGCGGAGAGCAGCGCCTGGGTGTAGGGGTGGGTCGGATGGTCGTAGATCTCCTCGTCCTTGCCGATCTCCACGATCCGCCCGAGGTACATCACCCCGACCCGGTCCGAGATGTGCCGCACGATCGACAGGTCGTGGGCGATGAAGACGTACGACAGGTCGAATTCGCTCTGGAGCCGGTCGAGCAGGTTGATCACCTGGGCCTGCACGGAGACGTCGAGCGCGGACACCGGTTCGTCGGCGACGATCACCTCGGGGCGCAGCGCCAGCCCCCGCGCGATGCCGATGCGTTGCCGCTGGCCGCCGGAGAACTGGTGCGGATAGCGGTTGATGTACTCGGGGTTGAGCCCGACGACGTCCAGCAGTTCCTGGACCCGCTTGCGCCGGTCGCCCTTGGGCGCCGCCTCGGGGTGGATCTCGTACGGCTCCCCGATGATGTCGCCCACGGTCATCCGGGGGTTGAGGGAGGTGTACGGGTCCTGGAAGACCATCTGGATGTTGCGGCGGACCGTTTTGAGCGCACGGCCGCTCAGCCTGGTGATGTCGTCGCCCTTGTACTTGATCGACCCGGCCGTGGGCCGCTCGAGATTCACGAGCATCTTGGCGACTGTCGACTTGCCGCAGCCGGACTCCCCGACGATGCCGAGGGTCTCTCCCTTGTCGAGCGTGAAGTCAACACCGTCAACGGCCTTGACGGCACCGATCTGTTTCTTGATCAAGATGCCCCGGGTCAAGGGGTAGTGCTTGACCAGTCCACTCACTTCAAGGATCGGATCAACCACCGCGTCAACCATTGAGGCACTCCCTCCAGAAGTGACAGGCACTGCCCCGGTGTTGATCCACCTCGTACAGCGGTGGTTCGTCGGTGCGGCACACGTCCTGGGCCATCGGGCAGCGCGGGTTGAAGGCGCACCCCGGAGGGATGTTCATGAGGTTGGGCGGCAGGCCCTTGATGGCGTAGAGCTCCTGGCCCTTCTGGTCGAGGCGCGGGATGGAGTCGAGGAGCCCGCGTGTGTAGGGGTGGGCGGGCGCCTTGTAGATGTCGTGCACGGGCGCGGACTCGACGATCCGCCCCGCGTACATGACGGCGATCCGGTCGGCGACGTCCGCGACCACGCCCAGGTCGTGGGTGATCAGGATCAGCCCCATGCGGTACTCTCGCTGCAACTCCGCGAGCAGGTCCATGACCTGGGCCTGGACCGTCACGTCCAGCGCCGTGGTCGGCTCGTCGGCGATGATCAGCGCCGGTTCCAGGGCCAGCGCCATGGCGATCATGATGCGCTGGCGCATGCCGCCGGAGAACTGGTGCGGATAGTCCCGCACCCGCTGGGCGGCGCCCGGGATCCGCACCCGGTCCATCAGCTCGACGGCCTTGGTCCGCGCGTCCTTCTTGGACATCCCCCGGTGCACGACGAACATCTCGGCGAGCTGGTCGCCCACGCTCAGCACCGGGTTCAGCGCCGACAGGGCGTCCTGGAAGATCATCGCCATCTCGGCGCCCCGGATCTTCCGTCTCTCGTCTTCCTTCAGCTTCAGCAGATCGCGGCCCCGGAAGAGGATCTCGCCCCCGCCGATCCGCCCGGGCGGCATGTCGAGGATCCCCATCACGGCCTGGGCGGTCACCGACTTGCCGGACCCCGACTCGCCCAGCACGGCCAGCGTCTCCCCCGCGTCGACGGCGTAGGAAACCCCGTTGACGGCGTGAGCGACCCCGTCCCTCGTCCGGAACTCCACGTGCAGATCGCGCACTTCGAGCAGCACGGCGGCGCTCACCTCAGCTTCGGGTCGAGGGCGTCGCGCACCGCGTCGCCGAGCATGATGAAGGCCAGGACGGTGAGCGCGAGCGCCCCGGAGGGCCACAGCAGCGCGTGCGGGGCGTTGCGGATGTAGGGCGAGGCGGCCGAGATGTCGATGCCCCAGGAGACGCTGGGCGGCTTCAGACCGACGCCGAGGTACGACAGGGTCGCCTCCAGGGCGATGTACGTACCGAGCGCGATGGTCGCGACGACGATCACGGGCGCCACCGCGTTGGGCGCGATGTGCCGCAGCAGGATCCGGGAGTTGGAGGCGCCGAGGGCGCGGGCGGCCTGGACGTAGTCGTTCTGCTTGGCGGTGATCACCGAACCGCGGGCGATCCGGCAGATCTGGGGCCAGCCGAGCAGCACCATGAACCCGATGACCGGCCAGACCGTATTACTCGTCACCACCGAGAGGAGGACGAGACCGCCGAGGACGACCGGGATCGCGAAGAAGACGTCGGTGAGCCGGGAGAGCAACGAGTCCCAGAACCCGCCGAAGAACCCGGCGAGCCCGCCGAGCACCGACCCGAGCAGCGCGACCCCGAGCGTGGCGCAGACGCCCACCGTGACGGACGTACGGGCCCCGTAGACGGTCCGCGTGTAGACGTTGCAGCCCTGGCCGTCGTAGCCGAACGGAGCGCCCGGCTGGGAGCCCTCCTGGGCCTTGGACAGGTCGCACTTGAGGGGACTGCCGGAGGCGATCAGGGACGGCCACAGGGAGATGACGACGAGGAAGAGGATGACGAGGGCGGAGACGAGGAAGACGGGATTGCGGCGCAGGTCCCGCCAGGCGTCGGACCAGAGGGAGCGGGGCTTGGCCGCCGGCCCCGTGCCCAGCGGTCCGCCCGGGGTCGTCTCCAGCGTCCGCGCCTCGCTCGTCGCGAGGTCCATCGCCCCGCCCGCCCCGGTCCCCGCGATCGCCCGGCCGGGCTCGAACGGCTGCTCAGGCATAGCGGATCCTCGGGTCGAGTACGGCGTAGAGCAGGTCCACCAGGAGGTTGGCCACCAGGAACACCAGGACCAGCACGGTCACGAAGCCCACCACCGTCTGGGTGTTCTGCCGCAGGATCCCCTGGTAGAGCTGGTAGCCGACGCCGTGGATGTTGAAGATCCGCTCGGTGACGATCGCGCCGCCCATGAGCGCGCCGATGTCGGTGCCGATGAAGGTGACGACGGGGATGAGGGAGTTGCGCAGCAGGTGCCGTGTGATGACCCGGCGCCTGGGCAGCCCTTTGGCGACGGCCGTACGGACGTAGTCGCTCCGTTTGTTCTCGGCGATGGAGGTGCGGGTCAGCCGGGTGACATAGGCGAGCGACACGGAGGCGAGCACCAGCCCCGGCACGATCAGCTCGCCGAAGGCCGCGTCCGGGGAGACGGAGGGTTTGATCCAGCCCCATTCCACGCCCAGGAGCAGCTGGAGCAGCAGACCGGTCACGAAGGTCGGTACGGAGATGACGACCAGGGTGGCGAGCAGCACGCCCGTGTCGACGGGCCGGCCGCGCCGCAGTCCGGTCACCACACCCAGCGTGATGCCGATGACGATCTCGAAGAGGATGGCCACGATGGTCAGCCGGATGGTGACGGGGAACGCGGTGGACATCAGCTCGGTGACCGGCTGTCCGTTGAAGGCCGTACCGAAGTCCCCGGTGAAGACCTTCCGCATATAGGTGAGGTATTGCTGCCACACCGGCTGGTCGAGGCCGAACTCCTTCTTCAGCTGGGCGGCGGTCGCCGGGTCGCAGGCGCGCTCCCCGCACAGCCCGGCGATCGGGTCGCCCATCACATTGACCATGAGGAAGATCAGCAGCGTGGCTCCGACGAACACCGGGATCATCTGGAGCAGCCGCCGGACGACATAGCGTCCCATGGCGGTTCAGCTGACCTTGATCTCGTTGTAGACGGGGACGCTGAACGGATTGAGGGCCACGTTCGACAGCCGCTCGGAGTAGCCGGCGCTGCCGTTCTGGTACCAGAGCGGAATGGCGGCCATGTTGTCGCGGACGACGCCTTCGGCCTGCTGGAAGGTGGACACGGCCTTGGGGGTGTCGGTCTGGGCGTTCGCCTGGTCGACGAGCTTGTCGAAGTCCTTGTTGGACCACTTGCCGTCGTTGGAGGAGGCGTTCGTGTAGTAGAGGGGCTGGAGGAAGTTCTGGATGAGCGGGTAGTCCATCTGCCAGCCCGCGCGGAACGGTCCGGTCATCTTGTGCTGCCCGATCTGGTTGCGGAAGTCGGCGAAGGTGCCGACCGGGTTCCCCACACACGCCTTGTCGTTGCCCAGCGCGTTGTTGATGGAGTTGCACACGGCGTCCACCCACATCCTGTGCGAGCCGGTGTCGGCGTTGTACGTGATCTTGAGCTGTCCGCCGGGCAGTCCCCCGCCCTCCTGGACGAGCTTCTTGGCCTGGGCCGGGTCGTAGTCGCAGGCGCTCCCGCACAGCCCTTCCTTGAAGCCGCCGGCCGCGCCGAGCACCGGCGAGGTCCAGTCGGTGGCCGGGGTGCGGGTGTTCTGGAAGATGGTGTCGGTGATCTGCTTCCGGTTGATGGCCATGGACAGGCCGGTGCGGACCTTCTCCGATCCGCTCTTGTTCCAGGCGCTGTCGTAGTAGGGGAAGGCGAGCGTCTGGATGATGCCGGCCGGGGTGTTGATGTAACGGTCACCGAGGTCGTTCTTGACGTTCTTGAGCTGCGAGGCGGGAACGTCGTCGACGAGGTCGAGGTTGCCGGCGATGAGGTCGGTGTAGGCGGTGTCGTTGTCGGTGTAGACCTTGAGGGTCACGCCGTCGTTCTGTGCCTTGTCGGCTCCGGGATAGCCGTCCCACTTCTTCAGGGCCATCTGCGAGCCCTTGGTGTAGGACTCGATGCGGTACGGCCCGTCGCCGACCGGTTGCTTCAGCCAGCCGGCGTGGTCGGTGAAGAAGGACTGCGGCAGCGGGGCGAAGGCCGCGTAGCCGAGGGTGTCGGGGAAGCTGGAGAACTTCTGGTTGAGCGCGACGGTGAAGGTCCTGTCGTCGACGGCCTTCAGACCGGAGAGCGTGTCGGCGCTCTGTGAGCCGGTGTCCGGGTGGACCTTGTCGTAGCCCTGGATGTAGCCGAAGAAGTAGGCGTTCTTCTGGTTGTTCCTGAGACTCGCTCCGTAGTTCCAGGCGTCGACGAACGACTTGGCGGTCACCTTCTCGCCGTTGGAGAAGGTCCAGCCGTCCTTGAGCGTGATCGTGAAGTTCTGCGAGTCGCTCGTGTCGATCTTGTCGGCGAGCATGTTCCCGGCCTTGCCGGTCTTCGGGTCGTACTTCTTCAGCCCCCGGAAGATCATGTCGAGGACCTTGCCGCCCTGGACCTCGTTGGTGTTGGACGGCTCCAGGGGGTTCTGCGGGTCGCCCCAGGAGGAGCTGAGCACGCCGCTCTCGCCTCCGCCGCCACCGCTGCCGCCTCCGCCCCCGCAGGCCGTGGCCGCGAGCGCCACCACCACCGCGCAGACCGCCCCTCGGGCGTGCGTGGCTGAACGCATGGCGTGCCTCCTCCGTGAAGGGTGATCCGTGAACAGTCCCCTATCGGTCAATATCGACCAAACAGGTCGATATCGCTCACCCACTGCCCCGAACGGCGGCGCCCCGAGGAGCCCATGACGACCTTTAGGGGGACACGTCACCCGATTGCAGGCGACCCCCGGAAAGGGTCTTGCGGATCTTGTGTCGGCTATGCAATGGATCTCCGCGTAACGATGCCGAAACGTTGGATTGTGACCTGTCGATGTACGCATTTCGGCACCCACGCGTCCGCATAACGAACTCCTTGCCCGTTTCGCCCGATTCGCCCGAACTAAAGCACGGTGCGATTACGAGGCGCTACCCGCGTAGCTACGGAACGGTCAACCCCAGGCAAAGAAAGTAAAGACAAGCCCAAGTCGGCCGAGAATTTATTGACCTTGAATGAATTGCGTTGAAAAAGTCCGGCGTAGCCCGTAGGGGAGTGCCCTGCGGAGTCATCAGACCCTCCCTTGGGCCAGGAGCACCATGACCCCCCCAACTCCATCCGCGGCCCCGCTCGAGGTGACCGACGAGAGCGCCGAGAAGTCGATCACTTCTCCCGACTCGAAGGCCGGCGAGAGCAGGTCCCCGGGACAGCTCGCGTGGCGCCGCTTCAAACGCGACCGTACGGGCGTCATATCGGCGATCATCGTGATCTTCTTCTTCGTGATCGCGCTGGCCGCGCCGTTGATCTCCAAGCTGTACGGGAAGGATCCGTACACGACGTACGCGAGCCAGGACCCGAGCCTGCTGGACCCCTTCTCGTACCCGGCGGGCGCGAACGGCGGCATGAGCTCGCAGTTCTGGTTCGGGATCGAGCCGCAGCTGGGCCGTGACGTCTTCACCTTCCTGATCTACGGCATCCGGACCTCGTTGGGCATCGCCCTGGCCGCCACCCTGATCACCACCGCCGTCGGCGTCGTGGTCGGCGTGACCGCGGGCTACGTGGGCGGCAAGACGGACTACCTCGTCGGCCGGATCATCGACATCGTGCTGTCGATCCCCTCGACGCTGTTCATCATCGCCTTCATGCCGGTGGTGTTCGGGCTGTTCGTGGCCGCCGACGACAACATCCCGACCTGGCTGCGGGCCGTCGCGCTCATCTTCATGATGTCCTTCTTCGGCTGGGCGTCGATCGCCCGTCTGCTGCGCGGCCAGGTACTCGGCCTGCGCGAGCGGGAGTTCGTCGAGTCCGCCAAGGTGACCGGGGCGTCACCGATGCGCATCGTGTTCAAGGAACTCCTTCCCAACCTGTGGACCCCGATCCTGATCCAGTCCACACTCATGCTCCCGGCTTACGTGACCGCGGAGGCGGGCTTCGCCTTCCTCGGTGTCGGCATGATCGACCCGACCCCCGACTGGGGCGTCATGATCCAGCGGGGCGCCCAGTTCTACACCCAGGACTTCACCTTCATGCTCTTCCCGGGCCTGTCCATGGTGATCTTCGTCCTGGCGTTCAACCTGCTCGGCGACTCGGCGCGCGACGCGCTCGACCCGAAGTCCAAGCGCTGACCCATCTCTCATCTGCCGGTCCGGTCAAAGTAGTCCGGCTGGTCCCGTCCCACCCATAAGGCAGGGTTACTGTGTCTTTTTCCCGTAGAAACTTCATGATCGCCACTGGCGTGGCGGCCGCATCGAGCACGGTGCTGACCGCATGTGGCGGCGGCGGCAACAAGACGGCGGACAACAAGATCCCCTCGGTCAGCAAGGCCAAGCAGAGCAAGATCGCGGTCGGCACGAAGGCCGACTCGACGGGCCCCGCCCCCGAGGTGGCCGGCGCGGTCAAGGGCGGGACGATCTACGGGCTCGACCAGTTCGACATGGACCACCTGGACCCGGCGCAGATCTACGTCTCCACCGAGATCCTCATCACCACGCCGATCATGCGCGGCCTGACCGGCTACAAGCTCGACTCCAAGGGCGGCGCCACCCTGGTCGGCGACGCGGCCACGGACGCAGGCACGGCCAAGGACGGCGGCAAGACCTGGTCGTTCACCATCAAGGACGGCATCAAGTGGGAGGACGGCTCCGACCTCTCCATGGACGACGTCCGTCACACCTTCGAGCGCCTCTTCGCCTCCTTCGTCACCGAGGGCCCGCGCTACGTCCAGCAGTTCCTGGTGGGCGGTGACAAGTACAAGGGCCCCTACGACGGCAAGAGCCTCGACTCCATCGAGATCGACGGCAGGACCATCACCTTCCGCCTCAACCAGGCCCGCGGTGACTTCAACTTCACGCTCGCCGAGCGCGCGTACTCCTTCGTGAAGAAGTCGAAGGACACCAAGGAGAAGTACGACAAGCAGCCGTTCTCCTGCGGCCCGTACAAGATCTCCGCCCGCGACATCGGCAAGTCCCTGACGTACACCCGCAACGAGCACTGGGACGCGGCGACGGACCCGATCCGCAACGCCTACCCGGACAAGTACCTCTTCCAGTTCGGCTTCGAACTGCTGGCCTCGACCGACCGCTACATCGCGGACAAGGGCAACGACCAGTACACGATGTCGATCTTCAACGAGGTCGCTCCCGAGCGCATCGCCACGGTCCTCACCAACGCGAAGCTCAAGCAGCAGGTGCTCACCGCGGTCGACACGGTCACCTACTACTGGCCGATCAACACCACCCGGATCACGGACGTCAAGGTCCGCCAGGCCATCAACTACGCCTGGCCGAACCAGCAGCTGCAGACCATCCGCGGCGGCGCGTCCACCAGCGAGATCGCCACCACGATCTTCTCCCCGGTGACGCCCGGTTACACGGACTTCGACCTCTACGGCAAGACCAAGAAGCCCGGCGGCGACCCGGTCAAGGCCAAGGCCCTCCTCAAGGAGGCCGGCAAGCTCGGCCAGAAGCTGGTCATCGCCTACCAGACGTCGGACAACGCGGTGAAGCAGGCCGTCGCGATCAAGAACGCGCTGGAGGCCGCCGGCTTCACGGTCGTCAACAAGCAGATCGACAAGTCGACCTTCTACACCCAGATCGGCAAGATCGACAACCAGTACGACCTGTTCGCGGCCGGCTGGAGCCCCGACTGGCCGGGCGGCTACTCGGTCTTCTACCCCTGCTGGGACGGCGACAACATCGGCGACGGCCGCAGCAACTACGCCCAGCTGAAGAACGCCAGCGTCGACAAGGCCATCGCGGCGGCCTCCCTGATCACCGACGCGGACGAGGCCAACAAGGCCTGGGGCGCGATCGACAAGCAGGTCATGGAGCTCGCGGCCTGTGTCCCGGACTACCACGCCATCCGCAACTGGATGCACGGTACGAAGGTCGGCGGCTTCGTCTACGACGCCGGAAACACCGGCATCGCGCTCACGAGGCTCTACGCCAAGGCGTAGGCGCCACACGGCATCAGGGGCGGCCCCACCCGGGCCGCCCCCCACCGGCTCCACACCCCTCACGCCCCGGCAACGGCGCCCCGTCCGGAAAGTCCTGACCCCATGTTCCGCTTCCTTGTCCGCCGTACGATCGGCGCGCTGGTCATTCTGCTGATCATCACCGCCATCACGTTCTGGCT
Source organism: Streptomyces sp. NPDC054770 (assembly GCF_053611985.1). Classification (NCBI taxonomy): domain Bacteria; kingdom Bacillati; phylum Actinomycetota; class Actinomycetes; order Kitasatosporales; family Streptomycetaceae; genus Streptomyces; species Streptomyces sp. NPDC054770. The sequence goes on along the minus strand of NZ_JBSHBL010000049.1, from coordinate 28,887 downwards.
CTTCTACGCCGTCCCGCGTGACCCGGCCATGATGTCCTGCGGCAAGAACTGCACGCCGGCCTCGCTGGCGCAGATCCGGCACAACCTGGGCATCGACCATCCGATACCGGTCCAGTACTGGTACTGGCTCAAGGGCATCTTCGTCGGGCGTGACTACAGCGGCTTCGGGCACTGCAACGCGCCGTGCCTCGGCTACTCCTTCGCCAACAACGAGCCCGTCTTCGGCACGATCATGGACCGGCTGCCGCTGACCCTCTCGCTCGCCTTCGGGTCGGCCGTCATCTTCCTGACCTTCGGTGTCGGCACCGGCATGATCGCGGCGCTCAAGCAGGGCAAGTTCCTGGACAAGCTCGCGACCTCGACCTCGCTGCTCGGCTCCTCGCTGCAGATCTACTTCGTCGGCTACATCGCGCTGTACTTCCTGACCTTCAAGACGGGCATCCTCGACCAGCCCGCGTACACGCCGCTGACCGACAACCCCGTCTCGTGGTTCTCGGGCCTGCTGCTGCCGTGGATCGTGCTGTCGATCATCTTCACCGCCAACTACACCCGTATGGCCCGCTCCCAGCTGGTCGAGCAGCTCAGCGAGGACTACGTCCGCACCGCCCGCGCCAAGGGCCTCTCACGCGCGAACGTCTTCCTGCGCTTCGCCTGGCGCGGCGCGATGGGCCCGATCGTCACCGTGTTCGGCATCGACCTGGGCACGCTGATCGGCGGCGCGATCATCACCGAGCAGGTCTTCAGCCTCCAGGGCATCGGCCGCCTCGCGGTGACCTCCGTCAACCAGAGCGACCTGCCGATGCTGCTCGGCGTCACGGTGCTGTCCGCGGCCGCGATCGTGTTCTTCAACATCATCGTCGACGCCGCCTACGCCTTCATCGACCCGCGGATCCGGCTCGCCTGACCTCCGCCCCCACCCCCTACCCCCCGCATCACCCCCAGGAGCGTCCCCGTGACGAGCACCGATCAGCAGCCGTTCCTCTCTGTCAAGGACCTCAAGGTCCACTTCTCCACCGAGGACGGCATCGTCAAGGCCGTCGACGGGCTCTCCTTCGACCTCGCCAAGGGCAAGACGCTCGGCATCGTGGGTGAGTCGGGCTCCGGCAAGTCCGTCACCAACCTGACGATCCTGGGTCTCCACGACCGCGACCGTACGGCGATCGACGGCGAGATCCTGCTCGACGGCAAGGAGCTGCTCACGGCCTCCGAGCGGGAGCTGGAGAAGCTGCGCGGCAACAAGATGTCGATGATCTTCCAGGACGCGCTGGCCTCGCTGTCGCCGTACCACACCATCGGCACGCAGATCTCCGAGGTGTACCGCAAGCACACCGGCGCCTCCAAGAAGGAGTCGCGGGAGCGGGCGATCGAGATGCTGAAGCGCGTCGGCATCCCGCAGCCGGACGTCCGGGTGGACGACTACCCGCACCAGTTCTCCGGCGGTATGCGCCAGCGCGCCATGATCGCCATGGCCCTGGTCTGCGACCCCGAACTCCTGATCGCCGACGAGCCGACCACCGCGCTCGACGTGACGGTCCAGGCCCAGATCATGGACCTCCTCAAGGACCTCCAGCAGGAGTTCGGCACCGCGATCATCTTCATCACCCACGACCTCGGTGTCATCGCCGACATCGCGGACGACGTGCTGGTGATGTACGGCGGCCGGTGTGTGGAGCGGGGCACCAAGAAGGAGGTCCTGGGCTCTCCGCAGCACCCGTACACCCTCGGCCTGCTCAACTCCATGCCGAGCCTGGACGGGCCGGTCGACGTCCCGCTGTCCCCGATCCCCGGCTCGCCGCCGTCGCTGCTCAACCCGCCCACCGGCTGCCGGTTCCACCCGCGCTGCGCGTTCGCGGACAAGGTCCCGGGCGGAAGGTGCTCCAGCGAGAGTCCGGTCCTCGAACTGGTCGAGGGACGCGGCTCCGCCTGCCACCTGGAACTGAGCCAGCGCGAGGAACTCTTCGCCGACTACGCCGCGACCAGCCACAACTGACGGACAAGACGGGACTTCACGATCATGAGCAACACGAACCCCCTCCTGGACGTCTCCGGGCTGAGCAAGCACTTCCCGATCAAGGGCGGTTTCCCGATCCGGCGGACCGTCGGCGCGGTGCAGGCGGTGGACGGCCTGGACTTCCAGGTCGCCGAGGGCGAGAGCCTGGGCCTGGTCGGCGAGTCCGGCTGCGGCAAGTCCACGACCGGCCGGCTGATCACCCGCCTGCTGGAACCGACGGGCGGCAAGATCACCTACCGCGGCCAGGACATCACGCACGCCAACCGCAGGCAGCTGGCGCCGATCCGCTCCGAGATCCAGATGATCTTCCAGGACCCGTACGCCTCGCTGAACCCGCGGCAGACGGTCGGCAAGATCATCGCGGGTCCGATGGAGATCAACGACATCAACCCGGCGGGCGGCCGCGAGAAGCGCGTCCGGGAGCTGCTGGAGATCGTCGGCCTCAACCCCGAGCACTACAACCGCTTCCCGCACGAGTTCTCCGGCGGCCAGCGCCAGCGCATCGGCGTGGCCCGCGCCCTGGCCCTGCAGCCGAAGCTGATCGTCGCCGACGAGCCGGTCTCCGCCCTGGACGTCTCCATCCAGGCCCAGGTGGTCAACCTCCTCCAGAAGGTCCAGCAGGAGCTGGGGATCGCGTTCGTCTTCATCGCCCACGACCTGGCGATCGTGCGGCACTTCTCGCAGCGCGTCGCGGTCATGTACCTCGGCAAGATCGTGGAGATCGCCGACCGCGAGGACCTGTACGACAACCCGCGCCACCCCTACACGCGGGCCCTGCTGTCCGCGGTACCCGAGGCGACGGTGGAGGCGGAGCCGCGCGAGCGGATCCGGCTGGTCGGAGACGTCCCGTCGCCGATCAACCCGCCGTCCGGCTGCCGCTTCCGCACCCGCTGCTGGAAGGCGACGGAGAAATGCGCGACGGAGGCCCCGCCGCTGGTCCAGGTCGACGGCAACAAGCCCGGCCACCTCACCGCGTGCCACTACCCTGAGGTGCGGGACATGGTTCCCGCCCCGCGTCTCGCCAAGGACCCCGAGGCAGCGGCCTGACACACCCCTTTCCGTCAGCCGCCGCCCGCGGACGGACTTTCACCGGCCCATTGACCCGAGCCCCGAACGTCCGCTCCAGGGGAGCAAGGGCCCGCACCTTCCCGGGTGCGGGCCCTTCTCACTGCCCCTGGGCGCTCTCAGGAACGCGCGGACCCGCCCTGGCCGGTGCCGGGGGCCGGCCCGTCCGCCTGCGGCGAGGCGGCCGGTGTCGCCGTACCGGCTTCGAGGGGCTCGGGCCGGTCGGCACCCGGTGCCGACCGCAGTGACCGCACCCCGGGCGACAGGAGAGCGGCGAGGCTGGCCGTGACGATCAGGATCGCGCAGACCACCAGCATCCGGTCGGTGCCGTAGGCGTCGGCAGCGGGTCCCGCCGCGGCGAGGCCGAGCGGGGCGAGGGCGAGCGAGCCGAACCAGTCGTAGGAGCTGACCCGGGACAGGGCCTCCTCGGGGACTTCACGCTGCACGGTGGTGGACCACAGCACACCGAAGAAGTCCATGCTGACGCCTGCGGTGAAGGCGCCCCCGGCAACGGCCCACAGCGGCGCTCCGGCCCCCAGGAGGGCCAGGGGCAGGGCGGCGGGGAGGGTGAACAGGACCGCCGCCAGGATCGGCCGGGTGACGCGCGTACGGGCCGCGATGCCGGCGCCCGCCACGGCCCCCAGGGCCTGCGCGGCCACCACCAGCGACCAGGCCCGGGCCCCACCGAAGTGGGCGCGCGCGGCCAGCGGACCGAGTACGCCGGCGTTGGCGTTGGTGGCGGCTATCACTAGGGAGAACTGGACGACGACCACCCACAGCCACTGACGGGAGGCGAACTCCCGCCAGCCCTCGCGCAGATCGGCCCAGCCCGAGGCGGACTTCCGTGGCCGGCGGTGCAGCCGCAGCGAGGCGGTGAGCGCGGCGCTGGCCACGAAGGACAGACCGTTGACGGCCAGCGCCCAGCCCGCACCGACCCATGCGACGGTCACGCCCGACAGGGCCAGCCCCAGCAGCAGGGAGGTGTTGGTGCCGACCCGCAACAGGCCGTTGGCTCGCTGGAGAGCCTCGGCCGGCACCAGTTGCGGGACGACCCCGTCCATCGCGGGCGCGAAGAGGGCGGTCGCGGTTCCCGCCGTGACGGCGAGCGCGCACAGGGCGGCGACGGGGGCGTGACCGCTGAGCACCATGGCCGCGAGGCCGCCGTAGGAGAGGGCGCCCAGCACATCCGACACGGCCATCAGCGCGGAGCGTGAGACCCGGTCCGCGATCACACCGCCCACCAGGACCAGAGCGAGCTGCGGTACCGCCTGGCAGGCGACGACGAGGGAGAGCTCGCCCGGGGTCGCACCGGGCAGTGAGAGCACCGCGAAAGCCAGCGCGATCCGGGCGAATCCGTTGCCGAGGACGGAAATGATCCGGGCGAGCGCGAGACGCACGAAACCGGCGTTGCGCAGCAAGGAAGGGGGGTGCTCAGCGGCAGACATGAACGGGCACCTTACGCCCTCGCCGCCTGGGGCAGGTCGCCCTCACGCCCTCTTCCCGCCAAGTCCGAATCACGCGCCGACGGCATGAGGCACAGCCTCGGCGTGGAGTTCCCGCACATCTCCGGCCTGTTCCGGCTCGGGAGGCAAGCACCTTCCCGGGTGCCGTCAAAATCCGCTGCTCAGCGAGAAGTTGATAGCTGCTCAAGAAGAAGGCCGTTCCTGACCCGGCGTTCAACATCGTGTGGCACACTGCCGCGGTGGTCGATCATTCGTACGCGGATCTCTCGCTCGCCGCGCTCTACGACAGCCTCAACCCGTGGGGGCCGGGTGACGACTTCTACCTGGACCTGGTGATGTCCGCCAGGTCGGTGCTCGATGTCGGCTGCGGTACCGGGCGGCTGCTGCGGCAGGCCCGCGAGGAGGGGCACGGCGGGCGGCTGATGGGGCTCGATCCGGCCGCCGCGATGCTCGTGCAGGCCCGGCGTGCGGAACCCGCCGTCGAGTGGACGCTCGGTGATCTGCGTTCCCGCCGCTGGGACGCCGACGACTTCGACCTCGTCGTCATGACCGGCCACGCGTTCCAGGAACTGCTCGGGGACGAGGAGTTGAGGGCGGCACTGACCGCCGTACGCAGTGCGCTGTCCACGACGGGGCGCTTCGTGTTCGAGACCCGTAACCCCGCCGCCCGGGCCTGGGAGGGCTGGACCCCCGACCGCGCACGGCATGTCACCGGCCCCGACGGCCGCGCCGTCCGGGTCTGGCACGAGGTCGAGGGGCCGCCGAGCGGGGAACGGGTGACCTTCACCGAGACGTACGAGGGCGGGGCCTGGGCGCAGCCCCAGGTGTGCCGCTCCACCCTCCGCTTCCTCGGCCCCGACACCCTCGCCGGTTTCCTGGGCGCCGCCGGTCTGGAGGTCGTCGAGCAGTACGGCGACTGGGCGCGCGGGCCGGTCACCTCCGGCAGCCCCGAGATCATCACCGTCGCGCGGCACCTCTAGGAGCGGTTACGGCGGTCCCGCCGCCGCTGCCGTGAACCGCGCCCCGAGCGCCGCGACCGCGGCACGCAGTTCCGCCCCGCCCTCGACGCGGAACGGGAACGGGACCCGCGCCAGCCACTCCTGCGCGTACATGTCGGGGTTGCGGGTGCTGCCGACCAGCACGCACCGGTCCGCTCCGAGGGGCTCGACCCGTCTCATGGGCGGCCGGATCCACGGGGCCACCTCGGCCAGGGGGGCGTCGAAGACCACGCGGGTGGCGAGTTCCCAGCCGAGGCCCAGGTTCTCCTCCAGCACCGCGACCGGGTCCAGGCCCTTGGGAGGAGCGAACCCGCGTCCGGTCGGCCGGACCCCGCGGACCCGGTCGCCCCGGTAGGTGCGGATCCCGTCCACGCGATGGGAATGGCACAGCAGGTACCAGCGCCCGTAGCGGACGACGAGGGACCAGGGATCCACCTCCTCCTCCCACTCGTCGCCGGCCTCACTGCGGTACCCGACCGCGACCCGGCGCCGGGCCGCGACGGCGTCGACCAGTTCGCTGGTGACGGCCGGGTCCGGGCGCGTCGAGTACGGGTCGGGCGCGGCCGACGCGTACTCGCACAGCTGAGAGTCCGGGGTCGGGGCGTCGCCGGTGCACGGCAGGTATCCCGGGTGCAGGGTGCCCGGGTATCGGCTGCGCTGTTCTTACGGCTTGTACGCGGTGGTGAGGAAGTCCAGGACGAGGGGGCTGGCGTGGGTGCGGAACTCCTCGAAGTAGGCGTGCCGGGCTTCGGGGATCAGATGGAGTCGGGCGTTGGGGATGCGGACGGTGAGCAGGTGTGCGTTGGCGGTGGGGTTGAGCAGGTCGTCGCTTCCGTGGACGACCAGGGTGGGTGCGCTGATGTCCGGCAGGATGTCCCAGGCGTCGTGCCGGTTGCTGGCCGCGAGGTGGTGGCGCCGGACGTGGGCAGGCATACCGGGGTCGCCGAGGGTGTGGTGCGAGCCGGGATGGGAGGCGAGCCATCGGGGGGTGTACATCAGCTCCAGCAGGGCCTGTCGCGCGGCTCCAGGCTGAGGTTGCGCCAGGGCTTGGCGGACGTCGTCGCCCCGTTCGACGCTGTGCGGGCCGCCGGGTGAGGTGCAGCCGAGAACCAGGGCACCCACCCGGTGGGGGTGGCGGGCCGCGAGCTGCTGGGCCACCCGTCCGCCCATGGACGCACCGTAGACGTCGGCCCGGTCGATGCCGAGTTCGTCGAGGACGGCGATGACGTCCTGGGCGAACAGTTCGGTGCTGTAGGGGGTGTCGGGCTTGTCGCTGTCGCCGGTGCCACGGTAGTCGAGCGTGAGGGTGCTGCGAGCGGCATGGAAGTCGGCGCGAATCGCGTCCCACCAGTGGTGGTTGTTGGCCTGACCCGCCAGCAGGACCAGCGGCGTCCCCTGGCCCTGGAGCTGGTAGGCGATGCGGGTTCCGTCCGGTGTCATCGCGTGCGTCATCGGCTTCCTCGCTCCCGCGTGGGATCTGTCCGGGCCTGAGTGGGCGGTGAAGCCGGGGCGACCGCCTTGGTGTGCTCTGTCGCCACCAGCCGTGCAGGGCAACCTGTACCGGCCCGGCCCTCAGACACCCGCTGCCACCGCGGCGCCCAGCCCCAGCAGGACGACGCCGGTCGTCACACTGAGCCCCCGCAGGACAGTCGGCCGCGACACCAAGGCGCGCCCCCGGCCGACGGCCCAGGTGAGCAACAGGTACCAAGAGGCACTGACGAGCGCCCACAGAGCTCCCAGGGCGACGGTCGACAGGAACACCGGGCCCTTCGCCGTCACGAACTGGGGCAGCACCGAGACGGCGAACACGCCGGCCTTCGGGTTGCCGAGGTTGGTGCTCAGGCCGGTGAGGTATCCGCCCGCGAAGCCGGTGCGGCGCCCGCCCTCGCGGGGCGGACGGCTGGATGCGGTGGTGAGCGCGGTCCGCAGCGTGTTCACCCCGAGGATCATCAGCACGATGCCGCCTGCGATCCGGAGCACCGCGTACGCGTGCGGGCTGGCCAGCAGGACAGCGGACAGCCCGGCCGCGGCGGCCGTGGACCACAGCAAGAAGCCGGTGGCGTTGCCCGCGAGCGTGCCTCGGACGGTGCGTTGCCCGCCTTCCAGAACCTGCCGGATCATCATGGCCTGACTCGCGCCTGGCAGCATCGCCAGCAGCAATGTGGTGGCGATGAAGACGGGCACATGCGTAGGCATGGGGAAAGAACCCTTCCAGGGATTGCGGTCAATGGGTGCACCACCAGGCTTCCTCTCCCGCACCTATAAGAGAAGTTAAAAGAGAACGGTGCAGCGTTAGGGTTAGTGAATGGTGGTGGACCCGGGACAACTCCGGCTTCTCGCGTTGATCGAGCGGCACGGCTCCTTGACGGCGGCGGCTCACGCCCTGAAGCTCTCGCCCGCGGCGGTCACACAGCAGGTGGTCAAGGCCGAGCGCGACTGGCAGGTGCCCCTGGTCATCCGTGGTCCTCGGGGAGCAACGCTCACCGCAGCCGGTGCGCTGCTCGCCTCCCACGGTCGAACCGTGGAGGAGGCGTCGGACAAGGCCGAGGCACAACTGGCCGCGCTGCTCGGTCACCTCTCCCTACGGCTGCGGATCGGAACGTTCCAGGCTGCTGCCCTGCACCTGCTGCCACCCGCCCTGACGGCCCTGCGGCACCGCCATCCGGACGCCGACGTCTCCGTCGTGGACGTGGTGTCCGGACGCGGAGCGGACGAGATCAGCGCAGGGCGCCTGGACCTCGCCATCGTCGCGTCCTGGGGCACACCGCTCGCGCCGCCACCGCACCTTCGCGCCCACCCGCTCCTGCTGGACCCGATGGTCGTGGTTCTCCCCGACGACCACCCACTGGCCACCGGGCAGCCCGCGGACACCGAACTGCGCCTGAAACAACTGCGCGACGAATCGTGGGTTTCCATCCTGGCCGGCCACGCCGCCCGCGAACAGTTCCACGACACCGCCCGCGAGGCCGGCTTCACTCCCACCGTGCGGTTCGAGACCGAGTCCTACGACGTTGTCCAGGCCCTCGTCGGGACAGGCAGCGCTGTGGCTCTGGTATCGCGCCTGGCCCTGACCCATGCGCCCGGCACCACCCATCGCGAACTGGCCCACCCCAGGCCCTACCGCCAGCTCTACGCCCTGACCAAGACCGACGCCAGCCTCACACCACTCGCAGACATGCTGATCGACCTCCTACGCGATGTGGCCCGCGACATCACCGCCACCTGGGAGGCTCCCTTGCAAGAAGAACAACGCTCGTCGGACTCACCGCACGGAGCCTGAAAAGCCCCGGTCCTGAATCGACACCGCCTGGTCGCCGGCCGGCCTCGCCGTAGCCCGGGGGTGGCAGAAGCCACGGCAGTCGGCGTTGGCCACCCCGCCGCGTCGTCGGCGCTTCACGCGGACTGGAGCAGGTGCAGCGCGAGCATGCTGACCTCCTGGGACTCCTTGTCCGAACCGGCCAGGTCGCCGAGGATGCCGCGTCCGGGGTGCGATCCGGGCTGCCGACACCGGGCGGTATTGGGATGGTCTTCGTGTGACCGGGCTGGTCACGGCGTCCGAGGCGTCCTGGCCGCCGCCGCTGAGCGCCTTCGGCGAGCTGGCGAGCTGCGGCTGGCCGACGAACGGCGGTTCGACGTCCCGGTCGTCGTCGTGTGCCCGGAGTTCACGCCCGCGCAGGCACAGGAGTGGATCGACGGCGGAGACGTCCCGGAGCTCGCCCGGGCCAAGCACGTCGACTTCGCCGACATCGACTCGGGCCATTGGCCCATGGTGACCCGGCCCGCCGAGCTGGCCCGGCTCCTGGCCACGGCGGCGGACACGGCGGAGGGCACGGCCGCGAACACGGCCTGACCGGCCCGCCACCGCCCGGCGTCGAGAGGGCCGAGGGCTGGGCGGGTCCGGTGAAGTCCGCTGCGGTTCGGCAGCGCCTCGAAGGGACGCGGGGCTGTATCACTATGCGGCTGCGCCGCGTGGGCGCGACCGGCCACGACGGCCCCGCAGTCGTCAGCCGGCAGATCGCGGCGCTTCCGGCGGAGCGCTCAGCCCTCCTCCTCCAGTGCCACCAGCGCCGGGTCCAGCACGATGTCCTCGTCGCGGGCCTCCGTCGTCGGGTCCTCCGGGAAGTGGCAGGCCGTGAGGTGGCCCTCGTCGTTGCCGGAGATCCGGACCAGCGGGGGTTCCTCCGTCGCGCACTTGTCCTGGGCCTTCCAGCAGCGGGTGCGGAAACGGCAGCCGGAGGGCGGGGAGATGGGGGACGGGACGTCGCCGGCCAGCCGGATGCGCTCGCGGCCGACCGACTCGCCGTCGTCCGTGAGGCTGACCTCGGGGACGGCGGACAGGAGGGCATGGGTGTAGGGGTGGCGGGGGCGGGCGTAGATCGCCTCCCGGTCGCCGACCTCGATGATCTTGCCGAGGTACATCACCGCGACCCGGTGCGAGAAGTGCCGCACGATCGCCAGGTCGTGGGCGATGAAGAGGAAGGCGATGCCCAGTTCGCGCTGCACCTCCTGGAGGAGGTTGACCACCTGGGCCTGGATGGAGACGTCCAGGGCGGAGACCGGTTCGTCGGCGACGATCAGCTTCGGTTCCAGGGCCAGGGCGCGGGCCACGCCGATGCGCTGGCGCTGGCCGCCGGAGAACTCGTGCGGGAAGCGGTTGTAGTGCTCGGGGTTGAGGCCGACGATCTCCAGCAGCTCCCTGACTCGCTTCTCGCGGCCGCCCTCCGGCTCTATCCCGTTGATCTCCATCGGACCCGCGATGATCTTGCCGACCGTCTGGCGCGGGTTCAGCGACGAGTACGGGTCCTGGAAGATCATCTGGATCTCGGAGCGGATCGGCGCCAGTTCTCTGCGCGAGGCGTGGCTGATGTCCTGGCCGCGGTAGCTGATCGTGCCGTTCGTCGGTTCCAGCAGGCGGGTGATCAGCCGGCCGGTCGTGGACTTGCCGCAGCCGGACTCGCCGACCAGGCCGAAGCTCTCCCCCACCCGTACGGTCAGGTCGATGCCGTCCACGGCCTGGACGTGCCCGACCGTGCGCCGGATCGGGAAGCCGCCCTTGACCGGGAAGTACTTGGTCAGCCCGGAGACCTCCAGGAGAGGCTCCCCCACGGTGACCGGTTCGCGCTGTGCCGGGAGGACCATGTCCTCAGTCATGACGTGTCCTCCAGGACCTAGGCCAGTCGGGGTTTGATCTCTTCGAGGAAGATGGTGCGTTTCTGGTCCGCCGTCAGGTGGCATGCCGAGGCGCGGTCGGGGGCCAGGAGCGGGCGTTCGGTGACGCAGCGGCCGGCGCCCGCCACCCGGTCCTGAAAGGTGCAGCGCGGGTGGAAGCGGCAGCCGGAGGGCGGGTTCAGCAGGGAGGGCGGGGCGCCGGGAATCGGGTGCAGCGGCGTGTCCAGGTCGGAGTCCAGGCGCGGCATCGAGTTCAGCAGGCCCCAGGTGTACGGGTGCTGGGGCGCGCGCAGCACCTCGGCCGTCGTGCCGCGCTCCACCGCGCTGCCCGCGTACATCACCATGATGTCGTCGGCCATGTCGGCGATCACCCCCAAGTCGTGGGTGATGAAGATGATGCCGGATCCGAACTCCTGTTGCAGGTCCTTGAGCAGGTCCAGAATCTGCGCCTGGACGGTCACGTCCAGGGCGGTGGTCGGCTCGTCGGCGATGAGCAGGTCGGGGTCGCAGACCAGGGCCATGGCGATCATGGCGCGCTGGCGCATGCCGCCGGAGAACTGGTGCGGGTAGTCCTTCGCCCGCTCCTTCGGGTTGGGGATGCCGACCTTGGCGAGCATCTCGACCGCCCGCTCCCAGGCCGCCCGCTTGGAGGCGCCCCGGTGTTTCATGAACGGCTCGGCGATCTGCCGGCCGACCGTGTAGTACGGCGACAGCGCGGTGAGCGGGTCCTGGAAGATCATGGCGGCCTTGTTGCCGCGTACCTTCTCCAGTTCGGACTCGCGGGCGGTGATCAACTCCTGGCCGTCCAGGAGGATCTCGCCCTCGACCGTGGTGAACTGGGGGTTGTGCAGGCCGAGGATGGTCAGGTTGGTGACCGACTTCCCGGAGCCCGACTCGCCGACGATCCCGAGGGTCCTGCCCCGCGCCACGTCGAAGGACAGCCCGTCCACGGCCCGTACCACGCCGTCCTCGGTCTTGAAGCTGACGTGCAGGTCCCGCACCGAGAGGAAGGCACCCGCGTCGGCCGGGGCGGGGGTGCCGGCGTCCTTGGTCTGAGTAGTCACGACGGTTCTCCTCCTGCCCGGCCTAGGCCAGCCGGACACGCGGGTCGATGAACGCGTAGGCCGCGTCGACGATGATGTTGCACAGCAGGATCATGGAGGCGGAGAACAGCATGACGCCCAGCAGCAACGGCAGATCGCTGAACTGCACGGATTCCACCGCGAGGCGCCCGAGGCCGGGCAGTCCGAAGGTGTACTCCGTGATGATGGCACCGCCGAGCAGCGAGCCGAGGTCGATACCGAAGATGGTGATGATCGGGATCAGTGAGCCGCGCCAGGCGTAGCGGAAGAAGACGTATCTGCGGGACATGCCCTTGGCGCGGGCGGTGCGGACGTGTTCCTCCTGGAGCTGCTCGATCATCGACGAGCGCGCCATACGGGTGTACTGCGAGGCGAAGATCGTGGAGAGCACCACCCACGGGATGATCAGCCCGGTGAACCAGGTGACCGGGTCCGCGGTGAAGTTGTTGTAGGCGGGCTTGTCGAAGATGTGGGACTGGTAGACAAGGGCGGCGAGGGCCAGTGGTCCGAGGAAGTAGATCTGCATCGAACTGACCACCATCGAACCGGCGGTGACCGTCTTGTCGAGCAGTGTCCCCCGCTTCCACGCGGCGAGCATCCCGGTGCCCAGACCCGCGATCAGGAACACCACCGCGGCACCCAGGGTGAGCGAGAACGTGGTGGGCAGCCGGTCTGTCATGGTCGACCAGACCGGGTCGTTGGTGTGGTACGAGTACCCGAAGCAGGGGGCGGGGCAGGGGCCCTGGGCGAACTTGTCGCTGCCCAGGATCAGGTTGTGCAGGAAGATCCAATACTGCTCGGGGATCGGCTTGTCGAGGCCCAGCACATGGTGGATGTTGGCGAGGCTGGTCGGATTGCAGGTCTTGCCGCACATCAGCAGCGCCGGGTCGCGTGGCATCCCGAAGAACAGCAAGAACGTCACGATGCTCAACAGAAAGAGGATGACGACGGCACCGAGGATCCGGCGGACGAGGAAGCGCAGCATGCGAGGGGCTTTCTGACGTCGGCGGGCCGGGCGGTACCCGGTGCGATGACGCTCTCGGCGGTCTCACGCACCGGGTACCGGTCGGACAGGTGGGATTACTTGAGGTACAGGCGACGCGGGTCGATGCCGCCGATCACGTCGTCGTAGACGAGGCCGCCGACCTTGGATCCGGCGATCTGGACCTGCTTGTAGTAGATGGTCGGGACGGCGTTGATGACGTCCTTGGCCAGGTACTGGTCGATCTTCTCCCACGCGGCGGCCGACTTGACCGGGTCGCTGATCTTGTTCGCGGCGTCGATGTCGGCGTTGACCTTGGCGTCGTTGACGTGCGAGTAGTTGGGCGAGCCGTCGGCGACTCCGCGGCCGTCGAACACCGGCGGGATCACGGTCGAGGCGGACGGCCAGTCGGCGCCCCAGGCGGAGGCGTAGATGTCGTAGTTGTTGTCGACCTTGCCGACCTGGTCGTAGTACGTCTCGGCGGGGATGTCCTGCCGCTGCACGTTGAAGCCGGCCTTCTCCAGGGCCGCGGCGATGGCGGTGGAGTACTGCTGGCCCTCGGGCGTGTTCTGGTAGCCGTAGGTCAGCTTCAGACCGAGCTTGCCGGCCTTCTTCAGCAGTGCCTTCGCCTTGGCCGCGTCACCGCCCGGGTTCTTCCTCTTGCCCCACGGGTCGAAGGAGGCGTCGTAGCCGCTGACCGTCGGGCTGATGAAGCCGCCGGCCACCTCCGCGGCCGAACTGCCGCCGAAGGCACGGATGATCGGGGTGATCGGCAGGGCGTAGGCGATGGCCTCGCGGACCGTCTTGTCCTGCAGCGCCGAGTGCTTCATGTTGATGTTGACCTGGCCGACGTAGGGCTGGTAACCGGCGACCGTGCGGGCCTTGACGGCCGCGTCGCCGCCGAGGACCGCGGAGATGTTGCCCGCGTCCACCGAGTTGTTGAAGCTGATGCCGGTCTGGTCGGCACCCGTGTCGGCCAGGAGCGCCTTGGTGGAGTCCTCGTACTGGACGTTGAAGGAGAAGTCCATCTGGTCCACGTACTGGTTGCGGATCGGGTCCGTCTTCGGGTCCCAGTTGGTGTTCTTGACCAGCACCATCGACTTGCCGGACTTGAACGACTGGATCTTGTACGGGCCGCTGGTCACCGGGGCCTTGTCGTACTTCTCCTTCGTGTCGCCCTTCTTGGAGACGACCGCGTAGCCCGCCATGGCGAGCGCGTACGGCAGGTCCGGGTGCGGGGTCTTGAAGTGGAAGATGACGGTTTTGCTGTCCGGGGTCTCCAGGATGCTGTCCGGCAGGTGCTTGCCCTTGTAGGGGCCGTCCGGGAGCAGTTTGCGGTAGTCGGCGCCGTTGGTGTCGGCCAGCCACTGCTGGAGGTACGTCGGGCCCTGGTTGATGAAGGACGCGAAGAGCCGCTCGTAGGTCTGGCGGAAGTCCGCGGACGTGATCGGCGTCCCGTCGGAGAACTTGATGCCGTCCTTGAGCGTGTACTTCCAGGTCTTGCCGCCGTCCGTGGTGGTGCCGGAGTCGGTGGCCAGGTCGCCGACGACCTCGTGCTTGCTGCCGTCGGTGCCGGTGGCCTTGTAGCCCGTGAGGCCTCTGTGGATCAGCGTGGCGAGCGAGCCCTCGTCGGAGACGTAGATCTGCCCGGGGTCGAGGTGCGCGTAGGAGTCGCGCTGCAGCACTTCCAGGGTGCCGCCGGTCTTCGCGCCCGGCACGGCGGCCGCGGGTCCTGTCGAGTCCTTCGCGTCGCCGAACTTGATCGACGCCTGCTGCCGTTTGGCGTTCTGCTGGTCCTTCTTCTCGTTGTCGCTCGCGTTGCTGCCGCCTTTGCTGCAACCGCTGAGCACGAGTGCCCCGGCCGCGAATATCGACAAAGCGGCGTATGCATGGCGTCCGCCCCTACTCATCACTGTGGTATCCACCCATCTGTGTGTACGCCGGTGCGAAGGAAATGGCCGTGCGGTATCCGGGCGCGGACGCCCACAAACTGTCGGTCAGCGCGCCGTCTTGGGGTCGAAGGCATCCCGGACCGAGTCCCCGAGCAGGTTGAAGGCGACGATGAAGACGACCATCGAGACGCCGGGGAAGAACATGTACGTGATGTCGTTCTGCAGGACGAGTTCGGTCGAGGCCTTGGAGAACATCTGGCCCCAGTCGGGCGTGGGCTCGACGATGCCGACGCCGAGGAACGACAGGCCCGCCTCGCTCGTGACGAGGTACGGAAGCGTGTACGTGGTCTGCACCAGCAGCGGTGTCACCACGTTCGGCAGGATCTCCTTGCGGATGATCCGCCACGGCGAGGCGCCGCTCACCTTGGCCGCCTCGATGAACTCCCGTTCTCGCAGGGCCAGTGTCGTGCCGCGCAGGATGCGGGCGAGGCTCATCCAGCCGAGCACCCACTGGACGGCGATCAGCGCGACGACGCGCACGTAGGTCGGCGTCTGGTCGCGCGGGCTGACGAACAGCGAGACCACCACCGGCATGCTGGCGATGAAGAACAGCTGCGCGGGGAAGGCGAGCAGGAAGTCGATGAGCCGCCCGATGAAGAAGTCGGTCTTGCCGCCGAGGTAGCCGGCCGTGACACCGAGGAGGATTCCGGTGAGGACGACCGCGACAGTGACCGCCACGGAGATCATCAGCGAGGTCCGGATGCCGTAGATCAGCTTGGTGAACACGTCGTAGCCGTTGCCCGGTTCGAGGCCGAACCAGAACTCGCTGCTGATGCCGCCGTTGGGCTGCACCGGCACACCCGCGCTGTCGAAGAGTTCCGGGCGTTCGTCGGCGTAGATGGTGTACGGGTTCTTGCCGTACAGCTTCGAGATCAGCGGGGCCGCCGCCGCGACGACGAAGAAGAAGGCCACGACGAACGCCGAGATGACGCCGGTGCGGTCGCGCTTGAAGCGCAGCCACATCAACTGGCCCGGGGACCGACCCGTAAGCTGTTCGGCCTGGGTCTTCGTGTCGGGCTCCGGTCCGCCGTCCACGACGGCCGACCTTCCGCCACCCTCAATGTCCGTAGGACTTGTCACAGTTCGTCCAATTCACAGGTGTGGGTGTGCCGAACCCGCGGCCGGCACGAGGGCGCGGCCGCTGCGGCATGATCCGATGAAGCGTGATCCGACGAAGCGTCAGGACATCCCCGGAGCAAGCGGGAATGCCGCAGCCGGACGCGCGTAGGCGAGCGACGGCGCTACGCGACCGGCCGCTGCTTCAGAACCGACCGCCGGACGAACATGGGCAGTCGGACAGAGCGGCCGAAGCCGCCGACGGAACCCGCCTGGTGCCTGTGACAGTGCACATGGGACTTCTCCTCATGACTTCACGTGTTCGCCAACAGGAGGCTTCCGTCCATACCCTCCGACACCCCTGACGGAGGGTCAGACACCCCCAGATGCTCGTGAGTCGGGCGCTGTCCCCACAGCGCGAGACCCATTGACCCGAGCGCTACGCGGCTAACTATCTGCCATGAGCCAGGTGCCGACCACCGTCTTTAAATCTCAATTCAGTCACAGCTGGCGCCTAGTTCTTCCGAAAAATGGACAAAGTGTTCGACGGGAGAAGGCCGCGAAACGGACTTGTTACATGGGTATCGGGCGTGGATCTCCGCATTTCGGACAACGGGGCGGGGATGGCCGACTTCCGCCCGCTCGAAAATGGGTTGCAAAAAGCCCGGGCACCCCCATCATGGGGGCACCCGGGCTCAGATGTCCTGCGATCAGCCGTGCTTGGCGCGGCTGGCGGCGCGGGCCCGCTCGCGGGCGTCCAGGTTCACCTTGCGAATGCGAACGGCCTCCGGGGTCACCTCGACGCACTCGTCGTCGCGGCAGAACTCCAGCGACTGCTCCAGGGAGAGCTTGCGCGGCGGCACGATCGCCTCGAACGAGTCGGCCGAGGAAGACCGCATGTTCGTGAGCTTCTTCTCCTTGGTGATGTTCACGTCCATGTCGTCGGAGCGCGAGTTCTCGCCGACGATCATGCCCTCGTACACCTCGGTGCCGGGGTCGGTGAACAGCACACCGCGCTCCTGGAGGTTCGTCATCGCGAAGGCGGTGACGGCACCGGAGCGGTCGGCGACCAGCGAGCCGTTGTTACGGGTCTGCAGCGGGCCGAACCAGGGCTCGTGACCCTCGTGGATGGAGTGGCCGATGCCCGTGCCGCGGGTCTGCGTCAGGAACTCGGTCCGGAAGCCGATGAGACCCCGGGACGGCACCACGAACTCCATGCGGACCCAGCCCGAGCCGTGGTTGGACATGTTGTCCATCCGGCCCTTGCGGACGCCCATGAGCTGCGTGACCGCGCCCATGTGCTCCTCGGGCACGTCGATCGTCATGCGCTCGACGGGCTCGTACGTCTTGCCGTCGACGTCCTTCGTGACGACCTGCGGCTTGCCGATGGTCAGCTCGAAGCCCTCGCGGCGCATCTGCTCGACCAGGATGGCGAGCGCCAGCTCACCGCGGCCCTGGACCTCCCAGGCGTCCGGACGCTCGGTGTCGAGCACCCGGAGCGAGACGTTGCCGACCAGCTCGCGGTCGAGGCGGTCCTTGACCTGGCGGGCGGTGACCTTGCGGTCCTTGACCGCGGCCTTGTTGTCGGCACCCTTGCCGGTACCGCCACGGCCGACCAGCGGCGAGGTGTTCGTGCCGATGGTCATCGAGATCGCCGGCTCGTCGACCGTGATCAGCGGCAGCGGGATCGGGTTCTCGGGGTCGGCGAGGGTCTCGCCGATCATGATGTCCGAGATACCCGCGACGGCACAGATGTCGCCCGGTCCTGCCATCTCGGCGGGCTTGCGGGTGAGCGCCTCGGTCATCAGCAGCTCGGTGATGCGCACGTTGGACATCGTGCCGTCACGCTTGATCCACGTGACGGTCTGGCCCTTGCGCAGCTCGCCCTGCTCGACACGGAGCAGCGCGATACGGCCGAGGAAGTTGTCGGCGTCCAGGTTGGTGACGTGCGCCTGGAGCGGGGCCGACTCGTCGTACTCGGGGGCCGGGACGTGCGACAGGATGGTGGAGAAGAACGGCTCCAGGCTGTCGCTGTCCTGCGGGACGGTGCCGTCCTCGGGCTTGGTCAGCGAGGCCACGCCGTCCCGCGCACACGCGTAGACGATCGGGAACTCGATCTGGTCCTCGTCGGCGTCGAGGTCGAGGAAGAGGTCGTAGGCCTCGTTCACGACCTCGTCGATGCGCGAGTCGGGGCGGTCCGTCTTGTTGATGCACAGGATGACGGGCAGGCGGGCCTGCAGCGCCTTGCGCAGCACGAAGCGGGTCTGGGGCAGCGGGCCCTCGGAGGCGTCGACCAGCAGCACCACCGCGTCCACCATCGACAGACCGCGCTCGACCTCGCCACCGAAGTCGGCGTGGCCCGGGGTGTCGATGATGTTGATGGTGATGACGTCGCCGCCATCCTTGGGGTGGTACTTCACGGCCGTGTTCTTGGCCAGGATCGTGATGCCCTTCTCACGCTCCAAGTCGTTCGAGTCCATCATTCGGTCGTCGAGCGACTCGGCGGCGTGCGCTGCGAAGGCACCGGCCTGCTTCAGCATGGCGTCGACGAGGGTCGTCTTGCCGTGGTCGACGTGGGCGACGATGGCGACGTTGCGGATGTCGTGGCGCGTGGCCATGATGCGGCGTACTCCCGGAGTGTGAGGAAGGGGCCTGCGCGTACGTCGGTGTTACGCGGACCCTGCCGGGCTGAACACGCCACGGCCTCACCCCATGGTACGGGGCCGCCGACGCTGGGGCGCGCCGGGATACGTCAGTGCACTTCAGCTTGGCTTCTGCGCACCCGGCGCTGCGGGCCGTGCCCACCCGTTCCGCCCTGCGGAACGCCTGCCCACGGCGGTCATCCACACGGCGGTCACTTGCTCGGGCTCGGCGACACCTTCGCCCCCTTCTTCAGGAAGCCCATGTCCTCGTAGACCGGCGTCTGGAAGCCGAAGGCGCCCACGTTCACCAGGTCCTTGCGGGCGCCCACGAGCTGCGGCCGCTGGTACAGCGGCAGCGACCCGGCCGACGCCCAGATCCTGGAGTCCGCCTTGCGCAGCAGCCCGTCCGCCTCGTCCTCGTCCAGCGTGCCCAGCGCCTGGTCGAAGAGCTGGTCCACCTGGTCGGTGCCGACCCGCGTGTAGTTCTGCTCGACGTTCAGCGACCCGTCGGCCGCCACCACCGGCTTCGCGTAGATCGGCCGCGCGTCCGTCGCCGGGAACGCCGACGACGGCCACGAGTACAGCGCGAGGTCGTACTGCCCGGACGCGATGTGGTCCTTGAAGTAGCTGTCGTCCGAGACCTTGTGGATCTCGGTCGCGATGCCCACCTTGTCCAGCATCTTCGAGATCTGCCCGGCGACCGTCTGGAGCGTCTCCGAGCCCGGCCCCGACGGCAGCACGAACCGCAGCGAGAGCGCCTTGCCGTCCTTGGCCAGCGGCCCGGCCGGCGCCCCGGCGCCCCTGGGTGCCGCCGTGCCCCTGGGCGCGTACGCCCCCGGCGCCCCGTGGGCGTGGTCCTTCTGGTGGTCGCGGGTGTCCTTGTCGTGGGCCTTGTCGTCCTCGCCGACGATGTACTGCCCGTCGTGCCCGCCGTCGGACTCGTCGCCCTGCTCCCCCTTGTCGCCCTTGTCGCCCTTGTCGCCCTTCTTCTCGTCCTCCGCGCCGGCCGCCTTGCCCGCGGCCTTGACCGGCCCGCCGGCCACCCAGCCCGCGTCGGCGAGCAGCGCCTGCGCCTCGTGGGTGTCGAGCCCGCCGATGGCCCCGCTGCCGTCGGTGTAGGCGGCCTGCCCGGACAGGGCGACGTGGCTGCCCACCGGCACCGCGGGCAGCCCCAGCGGGGTGAGCACCAGCTTGGCGAGCGACTGGCGGTCGAGGGCGCGGGCGACGGCCCGGCGCACCCGGTCGTCGGCGAGCGGGCCCTCGGAGCCGTTGAGGGCGAGCTGGGTGTAGGCGGGCTCCAGCGACCTGCGGACGTCGAAGTCACGCAGTTCGTGCTGCTGCTCCAGCCACTTGGCGATACTCCGGCGGAGCTTCTTCGGCCCGTCGGGCAGCTTCTCCTCGTCCATGCCGAGGGTCAGCGCCCAGGACCGCAGCTTCTTGGCGGAGGTCTTCCCGGCGCCCTGCAACGGCAGGCCGGTGCCCTTCTCGCGGCCGGCGATGGTGATCCGCTCGGCCTCGGCGGCGTCGATGTCGGCGACGTCGACCGTGCCGGCGGCGAGCGCGGACGCCCGCTTCTCGCGGTCCACGGCGTGCAGGTCGATCTCGTCGAGCTTGGCCGGGCGGCCCCACCAGCGCGGGTTGCGGGTGAGGATCACGTCCTTCTTGGCGGTGTCGACCTTGTCGACCCGGAAGGGGCCCGCGGTGACGGCGAGCTTGCGGCGGGCACCGTCGTTGAAGGCGTCCGGGGTGCCCATGACGTCCTTCGGGTACAGCGGCGAGAACAGCGACTTCCAGTCGGCGTACGGCCGGTCGAAGGTGACCCGGACCTCCAGGTCGTTGGCGCCGCGTTCGATCTGGGCGATGCGGTCGTAGCCGGCGTTGCGGGCGGTCCAGTAGGCGGAGTCCTTGCCGGACAGGGCGCGCCACTGGGCGGCGAAGTCGGCGGCGCCGATCTCCCGGCCGTCGCTCCAGACGGCCTGCTGGTCGAGCTTGTACAGGACGACCTGGCGCGGCTCGGTCTCGATGACCTTCGCGGACTCCAGGTAGTCGGGGTTGCGGACCGGCTTCCCGGTGGCGTCGATGGTGAACATCGACGGCAGGACGGCCTGGGCGACCCGGGTGGTGCCCGCGTCGGCGTCGGCCTGGAAGGTGTTGAGGGTCTCCGGTACGGCGTCCACGGCCATCTTCAGGGTGCCGCCCTCGGCGACCGCGTCCCTGGCCACCGGCACGATCTCCTGGCCGGCCAGCGGCTTGCTCGCCTCGTCGCCGGAACCGCAGCCGGCGAGGAGGGGCACGGCGAGGGCGCCCGCGGCGAGGAAGGCGAGGCTTCGCTGGTAGCGCCGGGGAGTGCCGCCGTCGTTCGGCTGCGGCGCCGTCGTGGCTGGTCGCGCCCCGCGGCGAAGCCGCAAGTCGATGCGGTCCCGCGCCCCTGACGGGGCGCTCCGGCTGACGCCGTGGTGAGACATCTCTGCTACCTCCGGGAGGCCCGTCACACGGGTGCGGTCTATGCACATTTGGGGGTATTTTGGAGTTGATCACATGTACGTCAGAAGTACGGACCCCACTGAAATCGACGGGGTCCGTAGGCCGGGTACGACACGGCGGCGGGGGCTGCGAAAGCCCACTCGTACGGCGCAATGTCCCGGCGCACACAGAGCGCGTGCGGGCGTGCGACGGAGGCGTGCAATCCGCCAATCGCTGCACATGGCTTCACATCAGTAGGTGTGACGCGCAACACTCGCAGGCGCATGAACGTTGCCGCCTTGGACCATGAAGTCCGCGGAAGTGAGGTCACGTCATGTCCGTGCACGACGACCTGACGTCAGTCCAGCGTTGCCTAGAAGACCTGAACCGGTCCGTCGGCCGCCTGGAGCAGCAGCTCGGGAGCGGCGGACTGGAGATGCGCCGCGTCCGATCCGACGCCGATCACCTGCGCGAGAGCGTGGCGCTGCTGCGGGAGGCGGCCAACACCGGCGCCCCGGGCAAACGCCCCGAGCTCGTCACCATCTCCGACGATCCGTACGACATCAACCTGTGGACGGACACGGACGACGAGGGTCTCGGCGCCCGCGACCGGCACGCCCCGTAGGAGCGCCGCCCGCAGGCCCCCGCCCCCGACCCGACCGGAGTCATCCGTTGGCCACTGGTACGGAACCACATCAGAACAGCGGCGGCGTACGCACCCGTACGCGCGCCGCGATCTCCGCCCCGCACCTGCGGACCGACCGCTGGTGGCTGGCACCCGCCGTCACCGCGGCCGGTCTGTTCGCGTTCGTCGTCTACTCGACCTGGCGGGCCTTCTCGAACGCGCACTACTACTCGGCGCCGTACGTCTCGCCGTTCTACTCGCCGTGTCTGGCCGAGAACTGCAAGACCATGCCGTCCGGCCCGAACGCCGACCTCTTCGGCAGCTGGTGGGCGATCTCCCCGGCGATCATCGTCCTGATCTTCCCGCTGGGCTTCCGCCTGACCTGCTACTACTACCGCAAGGCGTACTACCGCAGCTTCTGGGCGTCCCCGCCGGCCTGCGCGGTGGCCGAGCCGCACGCGAAGTACACCGGTGAGACCCGCTTCCCGCTGATCCTGCAGAACGTCCACCGGTACTTCTTCTACTTCGCCCTGCTGGTCGCCGGCGTGCTGACCTACGACACGGTCCTGTCGTTCCGGGACACCCACGAGAACTGGGGCCACATGGGCCTCGGCACCCTCGTCTTCCTGGTCAACATCGTGCTGATCTGGGCGTACACGCTGTCCTGCCACTCCTGCCGGCACATCGTCGGCGGCAAGCTCAAGCACTTCTCCAAACACCCCGTGCGCTACAAGGCCTGGCAGGTCGTGGGCAAGCTCAACGCCCGCCACATGCAGCTCGCCTGGGCGTCGTTGGTGAGCGTGGCGCTCGCCGACTTCTACGTCTACCTGCTCGCGTCCGGTGTCTTCGACGATCCGAGGTTTTTCTGATGCCCGTGGTGGACCGGCAGGAGTGGGACGTCGTCGTGGTCGGGGCCGGCGGCGCGGGCCTGCGCGCCGCGATCGAGGCGCGCGAGCGGGGCGCCCGTACGGCGGTGATCTGCAAGTCGCTGTTCGGCAAGGCGCACACGGTGATGGCCGAGGGCGGCATCGCGGCGGCCATGGCCAACGTCAACGAGCACGACAACTGGCAGGTCCACTTCCGCGACACCCTGCGCGGCGGCAAGTTCCTCAACCAGTGGCGGATGGCCGAGCTGCACGCCAAGGAGGCCCCGGACCGGGTCTGGGAGCTGGAGACCTGGGGCGCCCTCTTCGACCGCACGAAGGACGGGAAGATCTCCCAGCGCAACTTCGGCGGCCACGAGTACCCGCGCCTCGCCCACGTCGGCGACCGCACGGGCCTCGAACTGATCCGGACCCTGCAGCAGAAGATCGTCTCGCTCCAGCAGGAGGACAAGAAGGAGACCGGCGACTACGAGTCCCGGCTCAAGGTCTTCCAGGAGTGCACGGTCACCAGGATCCTCAAGGACGGCACACGTGTCTCCGGGGTCTTCGCGTACGAGCGGGAGACCGGCCGCTTCTTCGTCCTCGAAGCGCCCTCCGTCGTCATCGCGACCGGCGGCATCGGCAAGTCCTTCAAGGTGACGTCGAACTCGTGGGAGTACACCGGTGACGGGCACGCGCTCGCCCTGCTGGCCGGCGCGCCGCTGCTCAACATGGAGTTCGTGCAGTTCCACCCGACCGGCATGGTCTGGCCGCCGTCGGTGAAGGGGATCCTGGTCACCGAGTCGGTGCGCGGCGACGGCGGGGTGCTCAGGAACTCCGAGGGCAAGCGGTTCATGTTCGACTACATCCCGGACGTCTTCAAGGAGAAGTACGCCGAGTCCGAGGAGGAGGGCGACCGCTGGTACGAGGACCCGGACCACAACCGGCGTCCCCCGGAGCTGCTCCCCCGCGACGAGGTGGCCCGCGCGATCAACTCCGAGGTGAAGGCGGGCCGCGGCTCCCCGCACGGCGGGGTCTTCCTGGACGTGTCGACGCGGATGCCGGCCGAGGTGATCCGGCGCCGGCTGCCGTCCATGTACCACCAGTTCAAGGAGCTGGCCGACGTCGACATCACGGCGGAGGCGATGGAGGTCGGGCCGACCTGCCACTACGTGATGGGCGGGGTCGCGGTGGACTCCGACACCGCCGCCGCCCGTGGCGTGCCGGGGCTGTTCGCGGCCGGTGAGGTGGCCGGCGGCATGCACGGCTCCAACCGGCTCGGCGGCAACTCGCTCTCCGACCTGCTGGTGTTCGGGCGCCGGGCGGGCTGGCACGCGGCCGACCACGCGGCGGGCCTGGACTCCCGGCCGGAAGTGGACGACGAGCAGATCGACGCGGCGGCGGCCGAGGCGCTGCGGCCCTTCTCCGCCGAGGGCCAGGACCCGGACTCCGGCCCGCCGGAGAACCCGTACACCCTCCACCAGGCGCTCCAGCAGTCCATGAACGACCTGGTCGGCATCATCCGCCGGGAGGGCGAGATGGAGCAGGCCCTGGAGAAGCTCGCCGAGCTGCGGGTGCGGGCGCGCCGGGCCGGGGTGGAGGGGCACCGGCAGTTCAACCCCGGCTGGCACCTCGCCCTGGACCTCAGGAACATGCTGCTGGTGAGTGAGTGTGTGGCGCGTGCGGCCCTTGAGCGCACCGAGTCGCGCGGCGGGCACACCCGCGAGGACCATCCGGTCATGGACCGCCGGTGGCGCCCCGTCAACCTGCTCTGCCGACTGGCCGACCCCACCGGCGGACTGGCGGCCACCGACCCGGAGCGCGGCCAGATCACCCTCACCCGCGAGACCACCGACCCCATCCGAGCCGACCTGCTCGCCCTCTTCGAGAAGGAGGAGCTGGTCAAGTACCTCGCCGAAGAGGAGCTGTACGAATGAGCGGCTACACGGCCCACTTCCGGGTGTGGCGGGGCGATGTCGAGGGCGGCGGCCTGGAGGACTTCAAGGTCGAGGTGAACGACGGCGAGGTGGTCCTGGACATCATCCACCGCATCCAGGCCACCCAGGCCGCCGACCTGGCCGTCCGCTGGAACTGCAAGGCGGGCAAGTGCGGTTCGTGCTCGGCGGAGGTCAACGGCCGCCCGCGGCTGATGTGCATGACCCGGATGTCGGTCTTCGAGCCCGACGAGACGATCACGGTCACGCCCCTGCGTGCGTTCCCGGTCATCCGCGACCTGGTCACGGACGTCGGCTTCAACTACCAGAAGGCCAGGGAGGTCCCGTCCTTCGTACCGCCTGCCGACCTCGGCCCCGGCGAGTACCGGATGTACCAGGAGGACGTGGACCGCTCGCAGGAGTTCCGCAAGTGCATCGAGTGCTTCCTGTGCCAGGACACCTGCCATGTCGTGCGCGACCACGAGGAGAACAAGACGGCCTTCGCCGGCCCGCGTTTCCTCATGCGGGTCGCCGAACTGGACATGCACCCGCTGGACGCGGCGGAGGCGTCCGGCCTGGACCGCAAGCGCACGGCCCAGGACGAACACGGTCTCGGCTACTGCAACATCACCAAGTGCTGCACGGAGGTCTGCCCCGAGGGCATCCACATCACGGACAACGCCCTGATCCCCCTGAAGGAGCGGGCGGTCGACCGCAAGTACGACCCCCTCGTGTGGCTCGGCTCGAAGATCAGGAGGCGCCCCGCAGGAGGCTGAGCACCTGCCGGAGGTTGGACTCGGCGATGTCCCGCATCGGCTCGCGCTCCGGGAAGTCGCCGTCCAGCAGCCGCAGCGGCCCGGCGACCAGGTTGAGGTGCATCGCCAGCCGGTACAGCGCCGTCCGGTCCTCGTCGAGGTCGGCGGTGCGCAGCAGGTCGTAGGCGGGCCCGAAGCGGTGCTGGAGGAAGACGTGCTCCCATTCGGCGTCGAAGTACATCAGGCCTTCGATGTCGATGAGCGCGGGATCTCCCGCCTCGGTCACCAGCACGTGGTCCGGGCCGAGTTCGCCGTGCACGAGGGAGGCGTGGTCGCGCGGCTCGACCGCGTCGTAGAGCTCGTGCACCCGCTCGGCCAGCGCCTGCCGCACCTGGCGCACCCGGGGATCCCGTGCGCTCACCTCCGCGATGTCGCGCAGCGCGCGGTCCGCGACGATCTGTTCGCAGGAGCTGCCGAGCGGTTTCCCGCCCTCCTCCACCAGGGCGGCCTTGCCGTACCCGGCGGAGACGCACTCGCGGAGCGCGCCGAGCGTCCCCGCCAGCCGGGCCAGCGGCACCCGGGCGGCGCCCGGGTCGCTGCGCAGCAGCAGCTCCAGGCTGCCGCCGCGGACGTCCTCGACCACCGCGGCGTAGGCGGGCAGGTGTTCGGTGTCCTCGTCGGCGAACAGCAGGCGCGGGGTGCGCACGCCGAGTTCGGTCAGCAGGTCGTGGGCGGACAGGAAGAGGCCGAGACCCGAGGCGTGTGCGAGGGGGTCGCGGATGTCGGCGTCGGCGGGCCCCCAGTAGTCCTCCTCCGGGGACCAGACGTACGCGATCGCGCTCCGGCCGTTGTCGAGGACGAGCCGGTAGACGCCTTTCTTGCTCCCTCCGCGCAGCCGGTTGACGGCGGCGGGGGCACGGCCGAGGGCCTCGCGGGAGAGCGACGCGAGGTCGTCACGGGTGAGGTGGGCACGAGCGGTTGTCATGACGTACGAACCCAGTCCTTCCGATAGGAGGTCCAGTCATCCTCGGTGGCGGCGAAGTCGACATACAGGGCGACGCCGAAGGTAGCGCGATCCGCGTCCGTCCGTGACAGTCCCAGCCGAACCCCTCGCACGGCCGCCGGTACGGTCTCGGCGTGCGCCCAGTGCCCGAACCGGTTCTCGTGGTAGAAGGGCAGCCCCATCAGAAGGTCCGTCCCCGGCGGTGTGACCTCCAGTGCGAGGCTCGTCTGCTGGGCGACGTACCCGCCGTACAGGCTCTGGAGCGGCTGCATGGTGTCGTACGACATCACCGCGATCTGATCCACCCGACGGGCTACTTGCCCGAAATACTCCTGTGACCACCATTTGGGATGACCGGTGACGGTACCCCAGAAGGAGTGAAAGGCCGGGAGCGGGTCGATCTGGTGTGCGGCGACGGAGAGCAGCGGGGTCGCGGGGCGCAGGGCGTCGAGGAGGGCGAGGTAGTTCCGGTCGCCGGAGTGCAGGGGCTCCAGGTCGAAGTGCACGCCGTCGAACCCGGCGCCGACGACCTGCCGGGCGGAGGCGACGACAGCGTCCCGCGTCTCCTTCTTCTCCAGATGCATGGCGTACGGCTTCTCGGGCGCGACCTCGTCGCCGAGCCAGGCCTGCACCCGGACGCCGGGGAGTTTTCGATGCACGGCTGTTATCAGCCAACGGGCCTCGGGATAGGCCGATTTGGGCAGCGTGCCGTTGTGTTCCAGTGGTCCGGCATGGACGTAGAGGTCGCGTATGCCGGTGTCCGCGAGCCGGGCGGCGAGGGCGGTGACGTCGGCGTCGGTCTTACGACCGTCGACCCAGGCGTGCCCGAGCCAGAGGGCGTCCCGGCTCCGGCTGTAGGTACCGGCCCCGGGGTCGCCGGTGTAGTTGATGCGGAGGGCGGTCTCGGCGATGAGGAGGGGGAGCAGCAGCACGAAGGCGACGCGTAGCGTCCATTTCCCGATTTTCTTCCCAGCCGCCCAACCCGGGCGGCGCTCGTCGTCGGGTGCGGGTGGCCCCTGTGGGGGCTCGGACGCGTCGGCGGCTGCGGGCGGGACCGGTACGGGGTCCGGTGCGCCGGAGGGTGCGGATGCCGCCTGTGGGGAGTTCGGTTCGGCGGTACCTGCGGGGTCTTTCTCTGGTTCCGGGCTCCGTTTCATGTTCTGTCCCCCTTGTCTCGTCGTCCCCCGGCCGTCTCCGTCCCGGTCGCGAAGGCGACTGGCTGCCCATACCCTCCGAAATGTGACGTCATCCTTGTTCCGGGGTCGGCCGAGGCATGCCACCGGGCACATAGGTGTGCGGGTGGGGCATGCGGTGCTGGGCGGGGTGGCCGGGGTGGCTTGGCTGGTGTTGCCGGTGATGACGAGCACGGCTCAAGATCCGGTTCCCGTGGCGGGCGGCGGGACGGTCGCCGCGGCCCAGGCCGCGGACGGGGCGTCGGCCACCGACTACGTCCTGCCGCTGGTCGCCGTCGCGGCGGCCGGCGCCCTCGGCGGCTACGGATACGTACGCCGGATACGGCGGGCCCGCTCCCGCACCACGCCGGGGATCCTCTCCCCCGCCCCGCCGGCTCCGTCGCCCGTCGACGTAGAGCGGCAGGCCCGCGCCTCCCTGGTCCTCGCCGACGACTGCGTACGCACCAGCCGGGAGGCGCTCGGGTACGTCGACGGGGGCGAGTCCGTCGTACGGGCCCTGCGGGCGGCCGCGACCGAGCTGTCGGCGGCGTTCGCGATATGGCGGCGGTACGAGGAGGGGGTGCCGGGGGACGACGCCGGCCGGCGTCAGGCGCTGGTGGGGGTGGTCGGGCGGTGTGCCGAAGCGGGGCGGCAACTGGACGCGGGGGCGGCGGAGTTCGATGCCGGGTGGGACGCGGGGGATGCGCTGGCGGTGGCCGAGGGGCGGTTCCGGCAGCTGGCCGGGCGGACCGGCGGGGTGGCGGACGAGCTGGCCGGGGCGGGTGAGCGGTACGGCACGGCCGCGGTCGCCTCCGTCGTCGGATACGTCGAACAGGCCAAGGACCGGCTGGTGTTCGCGACCTCACGGCTCAACCAGGCTCGCCAGGACGCCGATTCGGGCGACGGTGACGGGTCCCGGCGGGGGGTGCGGGCCGCCGAGGGGGCCGTGGCGCAGGCCGGGGTGCTGCTGGGCGGGGCAGAACGGCTGACGCGGGAGCTGCGGACGGCGGCGGAACTGGTACCGGCCGCTCTCACGGGCGCGGAGGCGGAGCTGGCGGGGCTGCGGGCGACCGCCCTGCCGCCGCGGCTGACGCATGCCGACGCCGCGCTGGCCGCCGTACGGGAGGAGGTGACCGGTGGGCCGTACGACCCGTTGGACGCGCTGCGCCGGGTCGTACGGGCGGTGGAGGCGATGGGGGGCGGGCGGTCCGGGGTGATCGCGGCGGGGGCGGCGCTGGTGGCGCGGAGTGCGCTGGGGGCGGCGGACGACTTCGTCGGGACGCATCGGGCGGCGGTGGGGGCGGAGGCGCGGGCGCTACTGGCGGCGGCGGGGCGGGCTGCGCCCGCGGACGCCGACCGGCTCGCCCGTAAGGCACGGGAGCTGGCGGAGCGGGATGTCCGGGCCCACGGCAACCCGTTCGCCGGGGAGACGGCGCATGGGAGCGGGTTGGCGGGGGCGGTGCTCGGGGGTGTGCTGCTGGGCGAGGAGGGGGACGGGGGGCCGGTGGTGGCCTTCGGGGGGCCGGAGAGCAGGGGGAGGCTGGGGTAGCGCGCCAGGGGGGTGCCAGGACGGGTTCTCGGGCGGCCGCGGGCGCGCGGGGGTTGCTCGCGCAGTTCCCCGCGCCCCTTTGGGGCGCGTTCTAGTGGACGTC
>NZ_JBSHBL010000048.1:0-86881 GCF_053611985.1 Streptomyces sp. NPDC054770 | reverse complement strand
GGCGACCACCGACGAACCCGAGCCGAGGGTGGGCACCTTCCTGGTGCCGGGCGACGCACCCGGCATCGAGATCACCGGCCGCTGGGACCAGCTGGGCCTGCGGGCGAGCGGCAGCCACGACGTCACGTTCCGGGCCGTCGAGGTGCCGTACGAGCACGTCATCGGCATCGGCCCGCACGGCCCGGCCGCCGAGCAGGACAACCGCGCGGGCGCCGCCCTGCACCTTCCCCTCGCCGCCCTGTACCTGGGCGTGGCGCGGGCGGCGCAGTCCTTCTTCCACACGTTCGCGCACACGCGTGTGCCCGCCAACCTCGGCCACCCGGTGGCCCGTACGGAACGCTTCCGCAGGACGGCCGGCGAGATCGAGATCCTGCTGACGGCCGCCGAACAACTGGTGTTCGACGGGGCCGCCCGGGTCGACGCGGCCGAGCCGTCGTACACCCCCGAACAGGCCCTCGGCGCGCGCGTGCTGGCCGACCGGCACGGGGTACGGGCGGTCGAACTGGCCGTACGCCTGCTCGGCAACCCCGGCCTGGCCCGGGGCAACCCCCTGGAGCGGCACTTCCGCGACATCCAGTGCGCACCGGTGCACGCACCCCAGGAGGACATCGCCCTGCTGACGATCGGAACGAAGGCCCTGACCCCGTGACCACCGCAGACACCACCACCGCCCCGGCCCGGTTGCTGGGCCTGCTCGCCCGTGACCTGCCGCCCGACCGGCTGGCCACCGACCCCCGCACGCTGGCCGCGCACGCCACCGACCGCTCCGGCACCCACCCCGAAGGGCTGCCGACGGCCGTCGTGCACGTCCGGCGCACCGAGGACGTGACGGTGACCCTGCGGCACGCGCACGCGCTGCGGGTGCCGGTGGTTCCCCGGGGCGCGGGCACCGGCCTGTCGGGCGGGGCGACGGCCGGCGAGGGCTCCCTGGTCCTGGACCTGTCCGGGATGAACCGCGTCCTCGACCTGTCCCCGGACGACCAGCTCGCGGTCGTGGAGCCGGGCGTGATCACCGCGGAGCTGGACCGGGCGGCGGCCGCCCACGGACTGCGCTACGCGCCCGACCCGGCCAGCGCGGCCCTGTCCACGATCGGCGGGAACATCGCCACCAACGCGGGCGGCCTGCGCTGCGCCAAGTACGGCGTGACGCGGGACAGCGTGCTGGGTCTTGAGGCGGTCCTCGCCGACGGCACGGTGATCACCACCGGCCGCCGTACCGTCAAGGGCGTCACCGGCTACGACCTCACCGCGCTGCTGACCGGCTCGGAGGGCACCCTCGCGGTGATCACCGGGGCGACCCTGCGACTACGGCCGCTGCCGGCCGCGACGGCGACCCTGGCCGCGTACTTCGCCACGTTCGAGGCGGCGGCGCAGGCGTCGTACGCGATCGCGCGGGCCGGGGTGGTCCCGGCCCTCGCGGAACTGCTCGACGGACCGGTCCTGGAGGCCGTCGACCCGGCCCTGCGCGAGCGCGGCGCCGCCCTGCTGATCGTGCAGTGCGACGGCGCCGGGGCGGTCGCCGAGGCACAGGCGGTGGCCGACGTCCTGGCCCCGCTGGCCACGAGCGTGCGGACCACCACCGACCCCGCCGAGGCGGAAGCCCTGCTGTCCGCCCGCCGCCGGGCGCTCCCCGCGCTGGAACGCCTCGGCCGCCCCCTCATCGAGGACATCGCGGTGCCCCGCTCCCGGCTCGCCGAGGCGGTCCGCGGGATCCGCGCGATCTCCGCCCGCAACGGGACGCCGGTCTTCACCATCGCCCACGCGGCCGACGGCAACCTGCACCCGATCATCGTGGTCGACCCGGCCCTGGACCGGCTCCCGGACGCGGCCTGGGAGACGGCGGGCGAGATCTTCGCCCTGGCCCTGCGCCTGGGCGGCACCCTCACCGGCGAACACGGTGTCGGCGTCCTGAAACGCCAGTGGGTCGCCGAGGAACTCGGCCCGTCCGCCCACGCATTGCAACGCCGCCTCAAACAGGCCTTCGACCCACACGGAATCCTCAACCCGGGAAAGGCCTTGTGAGGCGGCCCGAAGCCCCTTCACCGGCCTCGGTGAACCTTCCTGGTCACAGCGCTACACGCGCTCCGCCGCCCCCGAGGCCGCGCGGATCTCCGGTGACTCCAGTCGTTCCGCGGCCCGCTCGGCGGTGGCGCGGGCCCAGCGGCCGTTCGTCAGGGCGCCCAGGACCAGGACCGCGAGGCCGCAGCCCGCGAGGATCCACCAGCCGGGGCGGGCGGCGGAGACGAACCTGCCGGCGTATGACGACGAGCCGATCCCGGAGGCCAGCACCGCGCCGATCACCGCGACGCCGAGGGTCTGGCCGAGCTGCCGGCTGGTGGAGGCGACCGCGGCGGCGACGCCGGCCTGGGACCTCGGCATGCCGGAGACCGCCGTGTTGGTGATGGGGGCGTTCACGAAGCCGAAGCCGATGCCGAACAGCACGTAGCCGAGGAAGAGGCTGGTGTTCGAGGTCTCCGCCTCGAACGCGGCGAAGAGGACGGCACTGCCGGTCATCGCGACCCCGGCGATCACCAGCGGCAGACGCGGACCCCGGCTGCCGACCAGGCGGCCCGCCAGCGGGGCGCACAGGAACATCGGGACCGCCATCGGCAGCATCCACAGGCCCGCGTGCAGGGCGTCCAGACCGCGCACGTTCTGGAGGTAGAGCGTGGACAGGAACAGGAAGCCGCCCAGGGACGCGAACGCGCTGATCGCGATCACGGTGGCGCCGCTGAACGGCGCGGAGCGGAAGAAACGCAGGTCGATGAGGGGCTCGTCGCGGCGCGGCTCGTACCACAGGAGGCCCAGCAGCGCGGCGAGGGCCACCGCGGCGAACGGCAGGACCGTGCCGGTGCCCGCCGTCGGCGCCTCGATGATCGCGTAGGTCAGCGAGCCGAACAGCGCGATGACCAGGACCTGGCCGACCGGGTCGGGGCGGCGGGCCTTCGGCGCCCGGGACTCCGGTACGAAGCGCAGCGTCAGCAGTACGGCCGCCAGGCCCACCGGGATGTTGACCCAGAAGATCGCGCGCCAGCCCACCGACTCCACCAGCAGGCCGCCGACCAGCGGGCCGGCGGCCATGGATATGCCGACCACCGCACCCCACACCCCGATCGCCCGGGCCCGCTCACGCGGGTCGGTGAAGGTGTTGGTGATGATCGACATGGCGACGGGGTTGAGCATCGAACCGCCCACCGCCTGGACCATGCGGAACGCGATCAGCGAGTCGAGGTTCGGTGCCAGCGAGCAGAGCAGCGAGCCGATCGAGAAGACGACCAGGCCCGTCATGAAGACCTTCTTGCGGCCGACCCGGTCGCCTGTCGACCCCGCGAGCATCAGCAGTGAGGCCAGGACCAGGGTGTACGCGTCGATCGTCCACTGCAGACCCGCGGTCGAGGCGTGCAGTTCGCGCTGCATGGACGGCAGGCCGACATTGAGGGCGGTGGTGTCGAGGCTCACGATCAGCAGGCTCATGCAGCAGATCGCGAGGACGAGCATGCGTCGGCGGGGGCTCAGCTCGGGCATGGCTCACATCGTACGCCCGTTTCAATAGTGCGTCTAACTAATGACTGCTACATGATCATGACGGAGGGTGCGGAAGGGACGGTTGTCCACAGCCCGGACGAGTGCCGGACGAGCACCGCGCTCCGTACGCGACAATGGGGGAATGCCCGAGCCCATGTCCCCCCTCCAGGTCGGCCCGCACACCGTCCGGCCGCCGGTCGTCCTCGCCCCCATGGCGGGAATCACCAACGCGCCCTTCCGGACCCTGTGCCGGGAGTTCAGCGGGGGCAAGGGCCTGTTCGTCAGCGAGATGATCACGACCCGGGCGCTGGTCGAGCGCAACGAGAAGACCATGCAGCTGATCCGCTTCGACGAGACCGAGAAGCCCCGGTCCATCCAGCTGTACGGCGTCGACCCGGCCACCGTCGGCAAGGCCGTCCGCATGATCGCCGAGGAGGGCCTGGCCGACCACATCGACCTGAACTTCGGCTGCCCGGTCCCGAAGGTCACCAGAAAGGGCGGCGGGTCGGCCCTCCCCTACAAGCGGAACCTGCTCCGCGCCATCCTCCGGGAGGCGGTGAGCGGCGCCGGCGACCTCCCGGTCACCATGAAGATGCGCAAGGGCATCGACGACGACCACATCACCTACCTCGACGCCGGCCGCATCGCGGTGGAGGAGGGCGTCACGTCGATCGCCCTGCACGGCCGCACCGCCGCCCAGCACTACGGCGGCACCGCCGACTGGGAGGCCATCGCCCGCCTGAAGGAGCACGTCCCGGAGATCCCCGTCCTCGGCAACGGCGACATCTGGTCGGCCGAGGACGCCCTCAGGATGGTGCGGGAGACCGGCTGCGACGGGGTGGTCGTGGGACGCGGCTGCCTGGGCCGGCCGTGGCTCTTCGCGGACCTGGTCGCCGCCTTCGAGGGCCGGGACCAGGACGTCCTCAGGCCCGCTCTCCGCGAGGTCGCCGACATCATGGTCCGGCATGCCACCCTGCTCGGCGAGTGGCTCGGCGACGAGTCCAGGGGCGTGGTCGACTTCCGCAAGCACGTCGCCTGGTACCTCAAGGGCTTCGCGGTCGGCAGCGAGATGCGCAAGCGCCTCGCCGTCACCTCGTCCCTGGCCGGACTCCGCGCGGGTCTCGACGAACTGGACCTGGACCAGCCCTGGCCCACCGGCGCCGACGGGCCCCGCGGCCGTACGTCCGGCAACAACCGGGTGGTGTTGCCGGACGGCTGGCTGAAGGACCCGTACGACTGCGCGGGCATCGGCGAGGACGCCGAACTGGACTCGTCCGGCGGCTGATTCGCCGCTAGTTCGACTTGGGGTGCGGCGTGGAGCCGTACGCAGTCAGGAACTTGTCGCGGAACGCGCTCATCTTCCACACCGGGGCGTTGTGCGCCGGGCGCAGGCCGTCGGTCCAGTTCCAGGAGTTGATCGCGTCAAGCACCTTCGGGTCCTTGGCGACGATCGAGATCGGCACGTCCCGGCTGGCGTGGTTGCCGCTGACCCGGGCGATCGGCTGGTGGTCGCCGAGGAAGACCAGCACCGTGTTGTCGTTGCCGTAGCGCTGCAGCCACTGGGTGAGCGCGGTCACCGTGTACTGCACCGACTTGCCGTACTCCTGCCGGGACTTGGTGGTGTCGGCGATGACGTCGGACGCCTTGTTGCCGGCCTTCTGGATGGCGTTGAAGATCGAGCCGTCGCCCAGCTGGTCCCACGGCACCATCTTCGGGATCGGCGCCCACGGCTGGTGGCTGGAGGTCAGGATCAGGAACGACATCCGGGACTTGCCGTCGGCCGGCTTCTTGCTGTGCACCCGGTCCTGGAACTGCTGGAGCGCGTACTGGTCGGGCATCGTCGACCAGCTGAACTTCGGTCCCTTGTAGCCGAGCTGGAAGGCGTTGTAGACCTTGTCGAGGCCGTAGAAGCTCTGCTCCGGCCAGCCCTTCTGGATACCCGGCATCACACCGACGGTGTCGAAGTCGCCGGTCTTCTTGAAGGCCTTGGTCAGGCTGAGGTGGTCGCTGGCCATGACGGTCCGGTAGCGCTGCTGGTTGCTCACCCACAGCCCCGACATCGTCGTCGAGTGCCCGAGCCAGCTGCTGCCGCCGTACGTCGCCGACGTCAGCCAGCCGCTCTTCGCCGCGTAACCGGCCTTCTTCAGCATCGCCGTCTGCGCGTCCAGCGTCTTGTCCACACCGGGCGCCTCGATCGGGTCCTCGATCGCGCTGCGGCCGTAGCTCTCGATGAACGTGAAGACGACGTCCTTGCCGCGCAGGGCCGGCACCAGCTGGCTGCCCGGGGTGTTCCCGAAGGCGTCCACCTTGGCCACCTTCTGGAACTCCGCCTCGTCCTTCAGCGTCTCCCGGACGGACCGCACCTGCGTCTTCAGGGCGGCGGTCGCCTTCTGCGCGGCGATCGGCGACCCGGCGATCTGCAGCCCGAGAGCACTGCAGGTGATCCAGACCACGCCGATGATCAGGGTGGTCCGGGTGGCGCGCGCCCGGACCCGGGTGAGCTCGTTGGCGACCCGTACGGTGGCCAGCGCGACCAGCCCGATCAGCAGGAAGATCAGCACCATGGCACCGGCGGTGATCGCCAGCTCGGCGGTCCCGCCGAGGGTGTCCTTCAGGTAGCTGCGGGCGTCGGGCAGCAGCGACCAGTCCAGGATGATGTTGAAGGGCCGGCCCAGGTAGTCGACGAAGCCCATGTTGAAGAAGTCGATGATGGTCAGCGCCCCGACCACCGCCCCCGCCAGCGCCGACAGCACCAGCCGGGCCCGCCGCGGCAGGCTCAGCAGCACCACCGCGCCCATGATCGCCTCGGCCGGGATCCGCACGAACGTGACCGCCTTCAGCCCGCTGAGCGTGTTCGGCATCAGCAGGCAGGCGTAGACGAGCAGGGCGGACACGGTGGTGAGCGCGATGGAGAGCACACGAGCCGCGGTGGGGTGCTCCTTGCGCCAGCGCTGCCATATCCGGGGCCGCCGGGCGGGGGTGGCGGCATCGGGAGCCGGCAAGGTTTCGGCCTCTGCCTCTGCCTCGACCTCTGCCCCGGCTGCCGCCTCAGGCTTGGCTTCTGGTTCTGCTTCCGCCTCGGGCTCGGCTTCGGGCTCTGCTTCCGCCTCGGGCTCGGCCTCAGGCTCGGCTTCGGCTTCAGGCGTGGTCTCGGGGCCGGGGGCTTCTTCGGGGGCGGCCGCTTTCTCGGGCTCGGCGGCGGCCGCCTCGGCTATGCCCGCCTCTTCGGACTCGGACTCGGACTCGGACTCGGGAGCGGCCGTTTCCGCTTCCGCCGAGGCGGCGGCAGGGGCTGCCGTCGCCTCGTCCTCCGCGGTCTTCTCGACCTCTTCTGCTTCGGCCTCCGTGGTCTGCGTGACCTCAGCCTCGGTCTCCCCGTCCGTACTGGATGACTGGCGTGTGCTCGTGTGCTGAGGCAACCCGGAGGTCCTTCCGTGCGAGACCCGTGAAACGGAAACGGCGGGCCGACGCTGGGGAGGCCTGGACCCGACAACTTTCCGTACGGCTCACACATGGCCCCTGTTCAGGCCTTTCGGCAAACACAGGGCAAACTACAGCGCCCCAAAGGGGCGCGGGGCTGTGTCGATATGCGGCTCCGCCGTGTGGGCGCGAGCAACCCCCGCCAACCCGCGCCCGGGACGCAACCCTACGCACCCCCCACCGCAGTCAACAACGCCAACGGAGCCGCCGCCGACCGCGATTCGCGTACGCACGCATGCGGATACGGCACCGGCTCCGGATGCGAGTCCCGCCCGTACCCGGCCAGCACCTCCGGCAACCGGTGCCCGCCCGCCGTCGCCGCGTCCACCAGCCCGTGCGCCACCGCCCGCGCCTCGTCGTGCAGCCCGTACCGCGCCAGCCCCAGCGCGATCAGCGCGTTGTCGTGCGGCCACACCGAACCACGGTGGTACGACAGCGGGTGGTACGCCGCCTGCCCCGCGGCCAGCGTCCGCACCCCCCACCCCGAGAAGAAGTCCGGCTCCAGCAGCCGCCGCCCGACCACCTCCCCGTACTCCTTGTCCAGCAGCCCGGACCACAGCAGGTGCCCGGCGTCCGAGGCGAGCGCGTCGACCTGCCGCCCCTCCCCGTCGAGGGCCAGCGCGGGGAAGGACGCCTCCCGCATCCAGAAGTCCTGCTGGAACCGGTCCCGCAGATCACCGGCGGCCTGTTCCAGCAGCGCCGCGTACGTCTCGTCGGCCCACGCCGTCCGCGCCAGCCACGCCGTCCGGCGCAGCGCGTCGTACGCGTACCCCTGCGCCCCCGCCGCCATCACGGTCCCCATCGGCCGGCTGCCGTCGGCGGAGCAGATCGCGCCGGGGGAGTCCTTCCAGTTCTGGTTGGCGAGGCCGCCCTTGTCCGCGCGGTAGACGAGATAGCCGCGCGAGGTCAGCCCGCCGTGGTCGAGCATCCAGCCGACGGCCGCGCGCGCGTTGCGTTCGAGCCGGCGGGCCATGTCCAGGTCCCCGGTCTGCTCGACATACGCGCCCAGCAGGATCAGGAACAGCGGTGTCGCGTCGACCGATCCGTAGTAACGCCCGTACGGCACCTGCCCGAAGTGGGCCAGTTCGCCGTGCCGTACCTCGTGGACGATCTTCCCGGGCTGGGCCACCGAGTGCGCGCCGGTCTCGGTGGCCTGGGTGGCGGCGAGGGCGGGGAGGGTGGCGGCGGCCAGGTGCGGGCGGTAGGGGAGGGCGAAGAGGGAGGTGAGCAGGGCGTCGCGGCCGAGCAGGGTGAGGAACCAGGGGGCCCCGGCCGCCGGGACCTTGAGCTCCTCGCCGTCCGGGCCGGTGGCCGGCACCTGGAGGGTGGCGAGGTCGGAGAGACCGCGGGCACAGGCCGCCGCCAGCTCCGGCCAGCCCGTCGGGAAGGCCACGCCCTCCACGAACTCGCCCTCCAGCGCGAGGAGTTGTTCGTTCAGTGCGGCCGGGTCGCGGGGCACCCGCAGCGCCCGCCGGTCGCCGTGCGGGCGCGCCATCACCCGTACCAGCAGTTCGGTGGTGCCGTGCGGTTCCAGTTCCAGCGTCCACACCATCCGCCGGGCGCCGGTCCCGGTCTCCTCCACGGCGTCGGGGGCGGGCTCGGCGGTGATCGTCGTCGAGGACCGCCACTCGCCCCGGCGGTAGCCGAACTCCAGCCCGTCGTCGAGGACATGGCGGGAGCGGACGGCGCCGGCCTTGGTGTAGGTGCGGTGGTCGGCGCGGAGTTCGAACTGGTCGGTGAAGTCGGCGTCGGCGGTGATCGCGAGCCGGATCGTGGTCGGCACCGGGCGGTTGCTGGTGACCCGCAGGGACTCGGCGAACGAGCCGTAGCCCACGGCCTGTTCACGGAAGAGCGTGTGCGCGGGCGGTTCCTGGCGGCCGCCGCGCGGGACCAGGACACAGCGCGTGCCGTCCCCGTCGGTGACCGGGGTGAGCACCTCGGGCAGCGCCCCGTCGACGGTCAGCTGCCAGCGGCTGAGGTGCCGGGCGTCCCGTACGAATAACCCGTCCGGGGAACCGCCGCCCCGCACGCCGCTGATGTCGCCGCGGTCGTCCACGGCCGCGAACGTCGTGCCGTGCACGAGCAGATGATGCCGGTCCGTCATCCCCGGTCCCCTCCTCTGTTCCTCAGGTCGAACGCGCGGTGCCCGCCTAAGACACCGCGTTTTGTCAGCTCTTGTCCAGGTTTTGACGTGCACTGTGTGGCTCTTCGCG
This sequence comes from Streptomyces sp. NPDC054770, assembly GCF_053611985.1. Lineage (NCBI taxonomy): Bacteria > Bacillati > Actinomycetota > Actinomycetes > Kitasatosporales > Streptomycetaceae > Streptomyces > Streptomyces sp. NPDC054770. The sequence goes on along the minus strand of NZ_JBSHBL010000048.1, from coordinate 77,663 downwards.
TGCCGCGGGGTGCGGTGCGGCGGTCCGCCGGTGGTGCAGGTCCAGCGCGAGCGCCGCCGTCCACCCGAACCCGGTCGCGCCGCACGCCTCGCCCGTGAACGGGTCGACGTACTCGGCGAAACCGCTCGCGTCGGCCGTCCGTACGACCGCCTCGGCGAGCGCGTCCGCCCGCTCCCGCTCGCCGTGCTCGCGCAGTCCCCGCTCCAGCAGCCACCCGGTGTTGAACCAGGCGGGCCCGCGCCAGTAGCGGTGCGGGTCGAAGGCCTCGCCGAGCAGGTCGTAACTGGGCACCAGGCGGGTGCCGGTGCCGAAGTGCGGGCCGTCCAGGGTGCGGACGAGCGCGGCGGCGATCTCCCGGGGCAGCTCGGGCAGCAGCAGCGGGACCAGCCCGGAGACCCCGCGTTCGGGGATCAGCGCGCCGCCCTCGCCGCCGTCCTCGCCGCCTCGCAGGTCCCGGCACAGGAAGATCTCCCTCTCCGGGTCCCACAGCCGGTCCACCAGCGCCGCCGTCAGCCGCCCGGCCCGCGCGTGCCGGGCCGTGCCGGGTGCGCCCAGCTCCCGTGCGATCCGGGCGAGGGCGTGCTCGGAGGCGATGAGCAGCGCGTTGAACGCGGGGTCCTCGACGGCGAAGTCCCTGGTCCGGTCCGCGTATCCGGCGTCCCGGTAGTCGGCCGCCAGCCGCACGTACCGTCCGTAGTCCAGGTCCGTGGGCCGGTCCTCGGCGGCACCGTGGTCCAGGTCGGCCCGGCGGAAGGAGCGCGCCGGGGCCGGGGTGACCCGGGCCAGCGGGGCGTCCCAGCAGGGGCTGTTGTCCATGCCCTGCTCCCAGGGGTGGACGACGGACGCCAGCCCGCCGCCGCCCAGGTCGCGCCGGTGCAGCAGATAGCGGTGCCAGGCGGCCAGCCGTGGGTAGACGCCCGCCAGGAAGCCGCGCGCCCGCGACAGGCCCGGGTCGGCGAGGTGCACCAGCCAGGCCGCCAGCGCGTGCACCGGTGGCTGCACGATCCCGGAGGTCTGTACGGTGCGCGGGGCGCCCGCAGCGCGCCCCGCGGTCGAGGAGCGCCAGAAGTCGGGGCTCGGGAAGTACGCGTCGAGGGGCACGGAGGGGTTGAAGACGATGTGCGGGATCCGCCCGTCGCCCCACTGGGCGGCCAGCAGCGTCTCCAGCTCCGTCTGCGCCCGCAGCGGCGAGAGGTGCCTGAGGCCGATCGCGATGAACGCCGAGTCCCACGACCACTGGTGCGGGTACAGGCTCCGGGAGGGCACGGTCGAACTGCCGGTCCAGTTGTCTTCGAGCACCCGTGCGGCCCTGACGTGCAGGGACCGTCCGCCGGCGACCGCGGTGCCGGCGGTGGTGGCGCGGACGGGCGGCGGATCGTATGCAATACCGCGATCGAGCGCATGGGTGGTGAGCTGGGCAGTGCGATCCACTCGGGACTCCCCGAAGACGTCCGGCCGGCCGGGTTTGGCTGTGGCTACCGTAGGGTTACGTCTATTTAACACGCAAAACTCAATATGTAATGCAAGCTTGAGAAACACAAGGGGGTGCGCATGACCGGACGTCCCGGCAGGACCGGCAAGGGCGGCGGACAGGCGAGCGCCGGCGATCTGCTCGAACTGGTGCGCAACGGGCGGGCCGTGACGCGCGGAGCGCTCCAGCAGGCCACCGGACTCTCCCGCGCCACCGTCGGCCACCGCCTGGACCGCCTGTTCCGCGCGGGCTGGCTGCGCGAGGGCGCCGGCGGCCCGGTCGACTCCCCGCTGGGCGGACGTCCCTCCATCACCCTCGAATTCGACGACTCCCACGCCGTCGTCCTCGCCGCCGACCTGGAGACCCGGCACGCCCGCGCCGCCGTGCTCTCGCTCACCGGCGAGCTCCTCGCCGAACACACCGGCACCCTGGTCATCCAGGACGGCCCGGACGCCGTGCTCGGCGAACTCGGCCACTGGTTCGCCGAGTTGCTGGAGAAGGCGGGCCACCGCGCCACGGAGGTGTGCGGGATCGGCCTCGCGGTGCCGGGGCCGGTCGACATGGACACCGGCCGGGTCGTCCAGCCGCCGATCATGCCGGGCTGGGACGGCTACGACATAAGGGGCCGGCTGGCCAGGGCGTTCACCGAGCACACCGGCGCGCCCGCCGTCCCGGTCCTGGTGGACAACGACGCGAACCTGCTGGCGTACGGCGAGCAGCGCACCGGATACCCGGACTGCTCGGCGTTCGTCCTCGTCAAGGTCTCGACGGGTATCGGCGCCGGGGTCGTGGTGGACGGCTCGATATACCGCGGCGTCGACGGCGGCGCCGGGGACATCGGGCACATCCGGGTGGGTGCGGAGGCGCAGTGCCGGTGCGGTTCGTACGGCTGCCTCGCCGCGGTCGCCAGCGGCGGCGCGGTGGCCCGGCGGCTGGCGGAGGCCGGGGTCCCGGCGTCCTCCGGCTCGGACGTGCGCGACCTGCTCGCCTCGGGCCACCCGGAGGCGGCGGCGCTGGCGCGGGAGGCCGGCCGCATGGTCGGGGACGTGCTGGCGACGGTCGTGACCCTGCTCAACCCGGGCGTCCTGATGATCGCGGGCGACCTGGCGGGCACCCCGTTCCTCACCGGTGTCCGCGAACTGCTCTACCAGCGGGCGCTGCCCCGCTCCACCGCTCATCTGGACGTCGTGACATCGCGGCTGGGGGAGCGGGCCGGGCTGGTCGGGGCCGGTGCGCTGGTCGTGGAGCACCTGTACGCGCCGGAGCGGGCGGAGGAGCGGTTGCTGGCGCTGGGCGTGTGACCGGGGCGTTTCCGGCGGGTTGTGGTGTCCGCGCCCGCGTCCGCATGGTGAACCCGGGCGGTCTGTGGCAGCGTGATTCTCGCCACCCTTGATAAGGGTTGCGCTCAGATGAGCGGATCATGAGCGACTGCACTTCTCCAAGGGGTGGCACTGGGTGCCACCCCTTGATCGTTCATCGATCGAAATCAGGTGTGCGGTCTACTCGCTCATCTGAGCGGAAAGGTGTGATGCTGAGCGGTCTTGCGTTCAACAAGTGAAAACACGAACCGGTCTCCGCTTGCCAAGCTTTGACTTTCGATCCGGTGGCGGACGACTGGTTACGGGCGCATGACACGCAAGTAGACGTACCCAGGCTCCTTCGATCTGGGTATGTTCCTGGCCGTCAGGGCAGCCACCGAGTCCTCGAGGGAGTCGAGACCCGTGTCGGAAAACAAAGATCCCCATGGTGTGAAGTTCGTTTACGACTTCACCGAGGGAAACAAGGACCTCAAGGACCTCCTGGGTGGCAAGGGCGCGAACCTCGCCGAGATGACCAACCTGGGGCTCCCCGTTCCCCCGGGCTTCACGATCACGACGGAAGCCTGCAAGGTCTACCTCGACAGCGGCGAGGAGCCGGTGGCACTGCGTGACGAGGTGAGTGCGCACCTCGACGCCCTCGAAGAGCGGATGGGCAAGAAGCTCGGCCAGCCCGACAACCCTCTCCTGGTCTCGGTCCGCTCCGGCGCCAAGTTCTCCATGCCCGGCATGATGGACACGGTCCTGAACATCGGCCTCTCCGACAAGTCCGTGCAGGGCCTGGCCAAGCAGGCCGGCGACGACCGCTTCGCGTGGGACTCCTACCGCCGCCTCATCCAGATGTTCGGCAAGACGGTCCTCGGCGTCGACGGCGACCTCTTCGAGGAGGCCCTGGACGCGGCGAAGGACGCCAAGAAGGTCACCGTCGACACCGACCTGGAGGCCGCCGACCTCAAGAAGCTGGTCACCAGGTTCAAGAAGATCGTCAAGACGGAGGCCGGCCGGGACTTCCCGCAGGACCCGCGCGAGCAGATGGACCTCGCCATCAAGGCGGTCTTCGAGTCCTGGAACACCGACCGGGCCAAGCTCTACCGCCGCCAGGAGCGCATCCCCGGCGACCTCGGCACCGCCGTCAACGTCTGCTCGATGGTCTTCGGCAACCTCGGCCCCGACTCCGGCACCGGCGTCGCCTTCACCCGCGACCCCGCCTCCGGCCACCAGGGCGTCTACGGCGACTACCTCCAGAACGCCCAGGGCGAGGACGTGGTCGCGGGCATCCGCAACACGGTCCCGCTGGCCGAGCTGGAGAACATCGACAAGAAGTCGTACGACCAGCTGATGCAGATCATGGAGACGCTGGAGAACCACTACAAGGACCTCTGCGACATCGAGTTCACCATCGAGCGCGGTCAGCTGTGGATGCTCCAGACCCGCGTCGGCAAGCGCACCGCAGGGGCCGCCTTCCGCATCGCGACCCAGCTGGTGGACCAGGGCCTGATCGACGAGACGGAGGCCCTCCAGCGGGTCACCGGCGCCCAGCTCGCCCAGCTGATGTTCCCCCGCTTCGACGAGCAGGCGAAGGCCCAGCACGTCGGCCGCGGCATCGCCGCCTCGCCGGGCGCGGCGGTCGGCAAGGCGGTCTTCGACTCGTACACCGCCGTGAAGTGGTCCCGCTCGGGCGAGAAGGTCATCCTGGTCCGCCGCGAGACGAACCCCGACGACCTGGACGGCATGATCGCCGCCGAGGGCATCCTGACCTCCCGGGGCGGCAAGACCTCGCACGCGGCCGTCGTGGCCCGCGGCATGGGCAAGACCTGCGTCTGCGGCGCGGAGGACCTGGAGGTCGACACCAAGCGCCGCCGGATGACCGTCCCCGGCGGCCACGTGGTCGAGGAGGGCGACGTCATCTCCATCGACGGCTCGTCCGGCAAGGTCTACCTGGGCGAGGTCCCGGTGGTCCCCTCCCCGGTGGTCGAGTACTTCGAGGGCCGGATGCACGCGGGCGCCCATGACGCCGGCGAACTGGTCGAGGCGGTCCACCGCATCATGGCCTTCGCGGACCGCAAGCGCCGCCTGCGGGTGCGTGCCAACGCCGACAACGCCGAGGACGCGCTGCGCGCCCGCCGCTTCGGCGCCCAGGGCATCGGCCTGTGCCGCACCGAGCACATGTTCCTCGGTGACCGCCGCGAACTGGTGGAACGCCTGATCCTGGCGGACACCGAGGAGGACCGCGAGGAGGCGCTGAGCGCCCTGCTCCCGCTCCAGAAGAAGGACTTCGTCGAGCTCCTCTCGGCGATGGACGGCCTCCCGGTGACGGTCCGTCTCCTCGACCCGCCGCTGCACGAGTTCCTGCCGGACATCACGGAACTCTCGGTCCGGGTGGCCCTCGCCGAGTCCCGCCAGGAACCCCACGAGAACGAACTCCGCCTCCTCCAGGCGGTCCACCGCCTGCACGAGCAGAACCCGATGCTCGGCCTGCGCGGCGTACGCCTGGGCCTGGTCATCCCCGGCCTGTTCACGATGCAGGTCCGCGCCATCGCCGAGGCCGCCGCGGAACGCAAGAACGCCAAGGGCGACCCCCGTGCGGAGATCATGATCCCCCTGGTCGGCACGGTCCAGGAACTGGAGATCGTCCGCGAGGAGGCCGACCAGGTCATCGCGGAGGTGGAGGCGGCGACCGGCACCAGCCTCAAGCTCTCCATCGGCACGATGATCGAACTCCCGCGGGCGGCCCTGACGGCCGGCCAGATCGCGGAAGCGGCCGAGTTCTTCTCCTTCGGTACGAACGACCTGACCCAGACGGTCTGGGGCTTCAGCCGCGACGACGTCGAAGCCTCCTTCTTCACCGCCTACCTGGAGAAGGGCATCTTCGGGGTGTCCCCCTTCGAGACGATCGACCGGGACGGCGTCGGCTCCCTGGTGGCGGCAGCGGCGAAGGCCGGCCGCGCCACCCGCCCGGACCTGAAACTGGGCGTCTGCGGAGAACACGGCGGCGACCCGGAGTCGGTCCACTTCTTCCACGAGGTAGGCCTGGACTACGTCTCCTGCAGCCCGTTCCGCATCCCGGTGGCCCGCCTGGAAGCGGGCCGCGCGGCAACGCAGTCGACCGGCAGCGACCACCGCTGAGGCGCACTGCCCGCGAACCCCGGGTCCGCCGTCCGTCCCCGACCCTCAAGACCGATGGACGGCGGCCCCGGCACGCAAGAAGAGGGACGGCACCCTGTGCGGGGGTGCCGTCCCTTCGTGCATGAGCTGCGGATGCGGGACCGCTTGGCGCCCGGGCGTCCGCCTCAGCGGCCCCCGGCTGCCGTCAGCCCCGGTTCGTGACACAACCGTGTCAGTCGCCGGAACCTCATCGAATCTCGAAATGCCTGGTCAGGGGCGTGGCGCCGGTTCGCCCCGGTGGATCTGTGCCGACGGCCACAGCCAGCGGGGCGCAACGTGGGCTCATACTGAGTCATGACTAAGCCTGCGGCACCGAAGCGTCACCTGCCCACCAGCCCCTTCAAGGCCCCGGTTCCACCGGCTCCCAAGCACTTCGAGATGGGCGATCAGGTCACGCATGACGTGTACGGCCTCGGCCGGGTCATCGGCATCGAGGACGGAATCGCGGCGCTCGTGGATTTCGGTTCTACCCAGATGCGGATCCTGAGCCCGTACGCGAAGATGACCAAGCTCTAGAACCGCTGTGCCCGGTCACGGCACACCAGGCCCCGTCCGGGGTCTGTGACGAAAGGCAGCACTCTCATCGACTCGACCTCACTGTTCTCCGCACCGGAAGGGCAGCCCCGCCGTTCCACCGCGGTGTCGCCGCCCCCGGCGACAGACCCCTTCCAGGCTCCGGACTTCGGAGAAGACGACGCCCTCTGGCCCGACTGGTCCGAGGAAGTTCAGGAGCCCACCCCGGGCACGCGTAGGGGGCGGTCCAAGGCCGCCTAGTCCCGTAGGCCTGCTGTCGTCAGAGCAGGCCGAGGTCGTCGAGTTCCTTGTAGAGGTCGGAGCGCGGGGAGCCGGGGACGGCGCGCGGGGCGCCGTCGGCCGTCGCCCCGGTGGTGCTGTCGGCGGTGCTCGTCCGCGGGCGCCGGTCCCGGAAGAGCCACGCTCCGACCAGGCCCCCGAGCAGCCCGCCGAGGTGGCCGAGCCAGCTCACCCCCGGTGTCCCGGGCACGGCCACGGTGAGGAGGTAGGCGAAGGACGCGCCCATGACGACCCCGATCAGCGTGTCGATCAGGTGCCGGTCGAAGAGTCCCCGTACGACGACGTAGCCGAAGTATCCGAAGATCAGGCCGCTGGCGCCGACCGTCGCCACGTCGCCCCGCTCGAAGAACCAGACCACCAGGCCGCTGCTCAGCGCGATCAGCAGGGTCAGCCCGAGGAACCGCAGCACTCCCCGGTAGGCGGCGAGGAACCCGAAGACGAACAGCGGGCCGGAGTTGCTCTCGATGTGTGCCCAGCTCCAGTGCAGCAGCGGCGCCACCAGGACGTCGGGCAGCGTGCCGACGTCGCCGGAGACCACCGCGTAGTCCCGGGAGAAGGCGTAGTGGTCGGCCCAGTTGGCCAGTTGCACGAGCCAGACCACCGCGAGCAGGGCGAACATCATGAAGAACGCCTTCCGCGCCTCCGTGATCATCTGCTCGGGACTCGTCGGTACCGGGCCGGCCGCCCGGTTCTTGTTCGGCGCACCCATGGCAGGCTCCCCCTCGAACGGATGTCGCGTCCCCACCACGGCGCACTCTACGGCAGCCCGGTGACAGCCGCCGAGGCCCGCTCACAGGGCCGGATCCGCCCACAGGTCCGCCGGTACGACGCCGACCGAGCGGCCGTGCGCGTCCAGCAGACGGCCGAGGAGTTTGTCCTGGCGCAGGGTGATGACCCGGTCCGCGATGTCGAGGGTCGGGTGGGTCGTCGCCAGGTGGGTCTCCAGGCGGAGGATGTCGCTGACCGAGTGCAGGCCGGCCTGCAGGATGAGGTTCTGGGGGCCGCTGATGGCCGCGCAGTTGCGGGTCTCGGGCAGCCGGATGAGGGCGTGGCCGATCTCGGGGAGGTCGGCGGCCGGGACCCTGGCCCAGAAGGTGACGGCGACCGGCCAGCCGCCGAGTGAGCGGGCGAAGTCGCAGCGGAAGCGGAGCAGCCCCTGGCGGGTGAGGGCTTCGACGCGGCGCTTGGCGGTGGAGAGGCTGACGCCGAGGTCCCGTGCCAGGGTCTGGTAGGGCGCGCGGCCGTCGTGCGCGAGACGGGTGGCGAGGGCGCGGTCGAAGGAGGTGGGCTGCCGGTGCGCCGCCGTGCCGCCGGTGCGGGCCGGGGGCGGGGCCGTCAGCCGGGCGCGTTGGGCCGGGGCCAGGGCGGCGATGCGCCAGCGGCCGCCCTCGGTGAACATGTGGGTGACGATCCGGGACCGTACGACGGTGATCCCCGGCAGGTGGGGGAGCAGGTCGAGGGTGTAGCGGGACAGGGCCGGCAGGTCGCGGGTGGCGACCGTGGCGAGGATGTCGTGGCCGGAGGCCGTCCGCTCGATCGTCACCATGTGGGGGTGGGCGCTCAGCGCCCCGGCGACCCGGGCCGTCGTCCCCGGAGCGCAGTCGATCACGACGTACGCCACGCAGATCTGCTCCAGCAGCAGCGGGCCGGGGGAGAAGCTCACCCAGGCCGTGCCCTGCGCGGAGAGGCGGTGGAAACGGCGGGCCACCGTGACCGGGTCGACGCCCAGGGCGCGTCCGAGCTCGGTCCAGGAGGCCCGCGGGCTCAGCTGCAAGGCGTTGATCAGCGCCAGCTCGTCCTCGGTCAGCAGCGCCGGTACGGCCGAAGCGGCGGCAGCATCCTGCGTCTGCTCGCCGTCCGAGCCGGAATCCTGCGTTTCGGAGCCGTTGTGCGCCACTCTCCCATTGTGTACTTCGAGCATCGTGTGCTTCGAGAGGCCCGCACCCCGCGGGCGCAGTCGTGAGGAAGGGCCGGATCATGGCGTTCGCCGACTACCAGAACGAGATCTACCTCGACGGGCTGCGCGGAGTGGTGCCGCGCTTCCCGATGACGTACGACGATCTGGAGCCGCTGGCCCAGGCCGCGATGGCCCCTTCGGTGCGCTCGTACGTCGCGGGCGGCGCCGGCGACGAGCGGACGCAGCGGGCCAATGTCGGCGCGTTCGAGCACTGGGGGCTGGTGCCGCGCATGCTGGTGGGGGCCACGGAGCGGGACCTGTCCGTCGACCTGTTCGGGCTGCGGCTGCCCTCGCCGCTGTTCATGGCCCCGGTCGGGGTGATCGGGCTGTGCGCGCAGGACGGCCACGGTGACCTGGCCGTCGCCCGCGCCGCCGCCCGGACCGGCGTACCGATGGTCGCCTCCACGCTGACCGTCGACCCGCTGGAGCAGGTGGCCGGCGAGTTCGGCTCCACCCCTGGCTTCTTCCAGCTGTACACCCCCACCGACCGGGAGCTGGCCGAGAGCCTGGTGCACCGGGCCGAGAAGGCCGGGTTCAAGGGGATCGTGGTCACCCTGGACACCTGGATCACCGGCTGGCGGCCCCGCGACCTGAGCACCAGCAACTTCCCGCAGCTGCGCGGGAACTGCCTGGCCAACTACACCAGCGACCCGGTCTTCCGGGCCCGGCTCGGCAAGAGCCCGCAGGACGACCCGCAGGCCGCCGTCGCGCTCTGGGCGGGGATCTTCGGCAACCCGCTCACCTGGAACGACCTGCCCTGGCTGCGGTCGGTCACCGATCTGCCGCTGATCCTCAAGGGCGTCTGCCATCCCGAGGACGTCCGGCGCGCCAAGGACGCCGGCGTGGACGGCATCTACTGCTCCAACCACGGCGGCCGCCAGGCCAACGGCGGCCTGCCCGCCCTCGACGCGCTGCCGGGGGTGGTCGAGGCCGCCGACGGCCTGCCGGTCCTGTTCGACTCCGGGGTCCGGACGGGCGCCGACGTCGTCAAGGCGGTCGCGCTGGGCGCCACCGCCGTGGGCGTCGGCCGTCCCTACGCCTACGGCCTGGCCTACGGCGGTGAACCCGGACTCGTCCACGTCCTGCGGGCGCTGCTCGCCGAGGCCGACCTGATCATGGCCGTCGACGGCTACCCGACGCTCGCCGACCTCACCCCGGAGGCGCTGCGCCGCGTCGCCTGACCGGTGAAGCCGGGCTGTCAGTCGGTGCCGGCCGTGACCTGCTCCCAGCGGTCGTACTCGGCCATCAGCTCGGTGAAGCGGCCGCGCACCATCTCCAGACCGGCGGTGGCCACCGCCAGGTGCAGCGGGGGCTCGTCGGTGCCGGTGATGTCGGCGACGGCCGCCATGGACTTCACCAGGTCGCCGCGTACCGCCTGCTCGGAGAACTCGGCCATGGTGGCGTAGGCGGGCGCGTAGTCCGGGATGGAGGCGGCGGGGAGCTTCGCGTTGCCCTCGAAGCCGGTGTCGAAGCCCGCAGGCTCGACCAGGGTGACGTGGATGCCCAGCGGGGCGAGCTCCAGGGCCAGGCCCTCCGTCAGGTTCTGTACGGCGCTCTTGGAGGCGCAGTACACGGCCATCGTGGGCAGGCTGACGTGGCCGCCCATGGAGCCGATGTTGAGGATGTGGCCCGAGCGGCGCTCCCGCATGTGCGGGAGGACGGCCTGTATCACCTGGACCAGGCCCACCACGTTGGTCTCCAGCTGGTCGCGCAACTGCTCGGGGCTGATCTCCTCGACGGCGCCGACCTGGCCGTAGCCGGCCGCGTTGACCAGGGCGTCGACGGCGCCGAAACGGTCGACGGTCGCCTTGACGGCCTGCTCGATGCCGGCGGGGTCGGTGACGTCGAGGCGCGTGACCAGGACGTTGCCGAGGCCGGCGAAGGCCGGGTTGGCCTTGGCGGTGTCCCGCATGGTGGCCGCCACGTTCCAGCCGCGGGCGGCGTACTCGAAGCTCAGCGCCTCTCCCATGCCGGTGGAAGCGCCGGTGATCAGAACGGTCTTGCTCATGGTGCTCTCTCTCGTTCTCGCGTGACTCTCGTGTGCCGTGGCCCCCCACTAAACAGAATCAACAAAACATGTATAGCACGCCCAGTCGGTATGGTGTGCGTATGACCGTGACCCGGGGGGACACCCAGCGCCGCGAGCAGGTGCTCGCGGCGGCGCTGACCGTTTTCGCCACGTTCGGCTATCGCAAGACGTCGATGGACGCCGTGGCCCGGGCGGCCGACATCTCCCGGCCCGGCCTGTACTTCCTCTTCTCCGGCAAGGAGGAGCTGTTCCGCGAGACCATGCGCCAGGAGCTGGACCGGGCGCTGGCGGACGTCCGTACGGCGCTGGCCGCGCCCGGCACGGACCTCGGGGCGCGCCTGGTCGCCGCGCTCGACGCGAACCTGGGCCGGTACGTCGGCACGCACCTCAACGAGGGCGTCGACGACCTGCTGGAGCACGGGACGGCCCAGCTCCACGACATGTACGACGACTACCGCGACGCCTTCCTCGACACGCTCGCGACAGCGATCACCGACTCCGGCGGACCGGCGACCACCGCGGTCACCCCCCACCAGATCGCCGAGGTCCTCCAGGCGGCAGGCGAGGGCTGGAAACACCGGGTCGCCGACCGCGCGGAGTTCGTGCAGAAGCTGGGCGTGGCGGTCGGGGTGGCGCTGCGGCCGTAGGGCGTGCGGGGCCGGATCGCGTCATCGTGCCCGAACCTTGCGTTACTCGGGCTCGGGGAAACCGTGTTGAGACGCTCTGCCGTCCTGCGTAAGGCTCCCGGTCATGGAGTTCTTCTGTTACCACCGTGACCGTGCCGGCTCCGAGGTGTTGCGTGGGGAGTTGGGGGAGAAGCACTGGGCCTACATGGACCGCTACGCGGACGAGTTGACTGCCCGGGGGCCGACGTTCGGTGTGGGCGGTGAGGTACCGACCGGGAGTGTGCACATCGTCGACCTGCCCGGCCCCGCTGCTGCCCGGGCGTTCGCTTTCGACGAGCCGAACTACCAGGCCGGCGTGTACCGGGATGTGCTGCTGCGGCGGTGGCGCAACCTGCTGGGACGCACCATGTGGGAGTTCCCCGGTGGCCGAAGCGGTGGCAACCGGTACCTGGTGCTCGGGCTGGGGCCGGTGCGGCCGGTGCACATCGTCGACGGAGTCGTCGCCGAGCCCGGCCTGCCGTCCGGCGGCGACCAGGACGGCCTGATCGCCTTCGGGCCGCTGCTGTCCGACGACGGCACCACCTGGGTCGGTACGGCGGCGCTGGTCCGGGCCGCGGATCGGGACCGGGCGGCGGATGTCCTGGCGCCGGTCCGGTACGCGGACGTCGAGGTGCATGAATGGGAGTTCGGCGGACGGCGGTGATGAGGGGGGGCGTTCGGCGGTCGTACCGTCTCCGCCTAGACGGCCAGTGACTCCGCCAGTACGTCGGCGCATTCCGTGATGCGGTCCAGCCGGGGGCCGCTGCGGGCGACGCGGAAGCCGTGCCGACGGCCCCAGAACGCTGCCTGGACGGCATGGAACTGGGCCCAGCGGCGGACGCGTTCACGGTCGAGCTGCGCCGCCTCGGCGAAGACGTCCAGGAGGCGGCGGGCCGTCTTCGGCAGGTCGTCGGCCTGCATGAGGTTCAGGGCACGGGACTTGAGGAGCGTGCCGCCGTCGTACGCCGGGTCTCCCACGTAGCCCTTCGGGTCGACCGCCAGCCACGGCTCCCGGTCCGCCCGCAGGATGTTGCGCGCGTGCAGGTCGCCGTGGACGAGGGTGTCCGGCTGGGACCGGCCCAGTTCGCGGGCGGTGGCGACGGCCGCGTCCAGCGCGCGGGTCGGCAGTGCGTGGGACAGGTCGGCGGCGTCCTTCCGCAGCTCCGCCACCCACTCGTCGGCGCGGTCCCGGAGCCGGGGCAGGCCGGCCGGGGCCGGGATGGCGAGGCGGTGGTTCAGCCGGCCCGCGACCGCCATCACCGTCTCGTCGTCGGACTCCAGCGCCGCCAGTGTCGACACCCGGGCCCGCTCCAGGAGGAGGGCGAACCGGGCGTCGTCGCGCCGGTGGAGGCGGACCGCGCCACGGCCCGCCCACGCCTCGAAGGCGTCCGGTTCGTGGACGTTGCCGGGGTGCGGGAAGGACACCTTGACGACGCAGGGGCGGGCGGTGGGCCGATGCCGGACGGGGACGATCAACCCGACACCACCGTGGGTCACCTCGCCGTCCGGTGCGCAATCCCAGCGTTCCATCAAGTCCTCGACGATCGCGGGGAGTTCGATGATCCACGCCGCTCCGCGGTCACCCTCGCGATCGATCGTGCCCCGCACCAGCGCCTCTGGAATGCCGATCATCCTGGCACCCTACGCGCCCGGACCGGACCGCAGGGCGCAAGGCGGCGCGACCGTCCTCCTTCGGCGGTTCAGGCCGCCCGGACCTCGTACGCCGTCACCCGTACCGTGTCGTCGTCCAGGCACTCGCCGGTCTCCAGGTCGAAGCGCTGCTTCAGGAGCGGGGAGGCCACGAACGGGCGGCCCTGGTGGGTGCCGGTCAGGCCGCGGGACAGGACCGCCGCGCCGCCGAACGGGTCGCGGTTGTCGATGGCGTAGAGGCGGTCGGCCCGGTCGCGGAAGAGGGCGACCTGGCGGCCGTCCGGGAGCAGCGCGGCCACGCCCCGGCCGGGGGTCAGCCGGTTCAGGTCGCAGACCGTGAACCAGCTGTCCGCCAGCTGGAGCTGGACCTTCAGGTCGGTGGTCTCGGGTGCCAGGGTCATCGCTGGGCGCTTCCTTCCAGAACGTCTGCCGGGTCTTGCGCGGGGCGGCGCATGCCGATGGACAGCAGCGGCAGGTCGGGCTTCATCTGGTCGCGCTCGGGGACGAAGCCGACGACCGGGTCGGGGGTGTCGGGGGCGTTGACGAAGGACACGAACCGGGCGAGCTTGTCCGGGTTGTTGATGGTGGTCGCCCACTCGTCCGCGTAGCCGGCCACATGCGCCGCCATCAGCGACTCCAGCTCCTCGCAGATGCCCAGGGAGTCCTCGACCACCACGTCACGGACGTGGTCCAGGCCGCCCGGGATCCGCTCCAGCCAGGTCGACGTGCGCTCCAGGCGGTCGGCCGTACGGATGTAGAACATCAGGAAACGGTCGATCAGACGGACCAGTTCGGCGTCGGTGAGGTCCTGGGCGAGCAGGTCCGCGTGGCGCGGGGTGGCGCCGCCGTTGCCGCCGACGTACAGGTTCCAGCCGGCCGCGGTGGCGATGACGCCGAAGTCCTTCGACTGGGCCTCCGCGCACTCGCGGGCACAGCCGGAGACGGCGGACTTGAGCTTGTGCGGCGACCTGAGCCCCCGGTAGCGCAGCTCCAGGTCGATCGCCATCCGCACCGAGTCCTGGACGCCGTAGCGGCACCAGGTGGACCCCACACAGGACTTGACGGTCCGCAGGGCCTTTCCGTAGGCGTGCCCGGACTCGAAGCCGGCGTCCACCAACCGCATCCAGATCAGCGGGAGCTGCTCGACCCGCGCGCCGAACATGTCGATCCGCTGACCGCCGGTGATCTTCGTGTAGAGGCCGAAGTCGCGGGCGATCTCGCCGATCGTGATCAGGCCCTCCGGGGTGATCTCACCGCCAGGGATCCGCGGGACGACCGAATACGAGCCGTTCTTCTGGAGGTTGGCGAGGAAGTGGTCGTTGCTGTCCTGGAGCGCCGCCTGTTCGCCGTCCAGGACGTAACCGCTCGCGCCGATCGTCGGGGCGAGGGACGCGATGATCGACGCCACCGCCGGCTTGCAGACCTCGCAGCCGTCGCCGCCCCGGGCGCCCTCCCGGCCGTAGCGGTCGAGCAGGTCCCGGTAGGTGTTGATGCGCAGGGCGAGGACGATCTCGTACAGCTCCTCGCGGGTCTGCGCGAAGCAGCCGCACAGGCCCTTGTCGACCTCGACGCCGGACGCCTCCAGCTCCGCCGTGACCAGCTGGCCGAGCACCTTCACGCAACTGCCGCAGCCGGTACCGGCCTTGGTGCACTTCTTCACCTCCGGCACGGTGGTGCAGGAGTGCTCGGTCACCGCGCCGCGGATCGTGCCCTTGCTGACGTTGTGGCAGGAGCAGATGACCGCCTCGTCGGGGAGCGCGGACGGGCCGAGCTGGGCGCCGCCGCTCGCGCCGGCCGGCAGCACCAGCGACTCCGGCGAGACCGGCGGCACCGAACCGGTGAAGGCCTTCAGCGTGCCGTACGCGTCCGCGTCGCCGACCAGGATGCCGCCGAGCAGGGTGCCGTCCCGGCCGATGACCAGCTTCTTGTACAGGCCCGACCGGGCGTCGGAGTAGACGACGTCCAGGCAGTCCCCGCTGGTGCCGTGCGCGTCCCCGAAGGAGGCCACGTCCACGCCGAGCAGCTTCAGCTTGGTGGACAGGTCGGCGCCGGTGAAGGCGGCCTCGTCGGAGGCGATCGTCGCCGCGGCCGTCTCGGCCTGCTCGTAACCCGGCGCCACCAGGCCGTACACCCGGCCGTCCGCCGCCAGCGCGCACTCGCCGATCGCGAACACGTGCGGGTCACAGACGGTACGGCACTGCTCGTCGACCGTGATGCCACCGCGCTCGCCGACCGTCAGACCGCAGTCGCGGGCGAGCTGGTCCCTCGGCCGGACGCCGGCGCTGAACACCACCATGTCGGTGGCGAGTTCGGAACCGTCCGACAGCTTCATGCCCGTCACGGCGCCTTCGGAGTCGACCACGATCTCCTGCGTGCCGACGCCCGTGTGGACCGTCAGGCCCATCTCCTCGATGGTGCGCAGCAGGGCCGCGCCGCCACCCTCGTCCACCTGCACCGGCATCAGCCTCGGTGCGAACTCCACGATGTGCGAGGTGAGTCCGAGCCCCTTGAGCGCGCCGGCCGCCTCCAGCCCCAGCAGTCCGCCGCCGACCACCGCCCCCACCGCCGCCCCCGACTTCGCGTACTCCTCGATCGCGAGCAGGTCCTCGATGGTGCGGTAGACGAAGCAGCCGGTCGCGTCCTTGTGCGGGACCGGAGGCACGAACGGGTAGGAACCGGTGGCGAGTACGAGCGTGTCGTACGCGAATGCCCTGCCGGACCGGGCCGTCACCGTCTTCGCCGCCCGGTCGATCGTCTCCGCCGGGTCGCCGACGTACAGCTCGATGCCGTGGGCGTCGATGAACTCCATGTCGGTCACGGAGAGTTCGGCGGGCGTCCTGCCCGAGAAGTACGAGGTGAGGGCGACGCGGTCGTACGCGGGGCGCGGCTCCTCGCACAGCACGACCACACGGTGCGTGGCGGTCATGCCGCGTTCGGCGAGCGCCTCGAGGAAGCGCTGCCCGACCATGCCGTGACCGACGAGTACGAGCGTGGGGGTGGCCCCGGGGGCGGCGGTCATCAGGAGCCTCCATCATTGGTGAGCAGGTGGAGCGGGCGGGGCGGGCCGATCAGGGGGTGCGGGCGGTCCGGCGCATCCTGCGCGTCGTATGCGATCGCCGTGCCGTCCGCGCGGCCGGCGGTCCGGGTGGTCACCTCGGGGGCGTGGTCGCGGCCGGCCGGTGTTCCGGCGAGCGGCACCCGGCGCCATGCGCGGTGCTCCTCGTCGCCTACGGACGTCGGTGGCCTCCCGGACTCCACGGGGGTGCCGGGCTCGCCGGGCCGCCGGGCGGGACGGGCGCCGGTGAGGCCGGCGCCGATCACCACCACACGCGTATTCGAGGTCATGTCCAGGAGCGTGCGGGGCCGACGTTACCCGGCCGCATCACAGCTGTTTCCCGCGAGGAACGCTGCCCTCTTCGGGGGCGGGGAGTGGGTGTGAGGGGTCCGGGAGAGGGGCGGCGGGGACTGTGAGGTGGGGGAAACACGGGGTGGCGGCGGGGGCGGCGGGGTCAGTCAGGCGGGGGCGCGGCTGTGTACGTCGCCTCGAAGGCCTGGAACGCGCGATCGGTCAGCGATGATCAACCGCGACTGCCGGTCAGCGACTGATGCTCAGCGACTGTTGGTCAGATGGGCGAAGACGACGACGTTCCCCTGGTAGCCGGTCGTGCGCGAGTAACCGCCACCGCAGGTGATGACGCGGAGCTCGGGGCGTTTCGCGGCACCGTACACCTTCTCGTCGGGGAAGTCGCGGGCCTGGTAGACCTCCACCGCGTCGACGCTGAACACGGCGACGCTTCCGTCCCGCCGGTCCACCTCGATGGTCGTGCCGCGTCTGAGCGCGCCGAGGTCGTAGAAGACGGCGGGGCCCTCGGTGTTGTCGACATGCCCGGCGACGATCGCGGTGCCGGTCTCGCCCGGGGTGGTGCCCGCCTCGTACCAGCCGGCGAGGTTCTTCTCACCGGCGGGCGGTACGTCGAGGCTGCCGGCGGGGGTGAGGGCGAGGCCCATGAGGGGGGCGTTCACACGGATGGCCGGGATGCGGATGCGGGTGGGCGGGGACGGGGGCAGCGCGGGGGCTTCGAGACGTTCCTCGCCGGGGTCGGGGCGGCCCTCGGCGGCGGACGGCTGGGGCGGCGCGCTGTGCGGTCCGATGCCGGGGCCGAGCAGCCATACGCCGGAGCCGAGGGCCATGACGGTCACAGCGGCTATCGCGGTGTCCCCGATCTTGCGCATGTGAACCCCTCCTCCTGGGGTTAGAGCTTCTAACGAGGGGGTGAGGTGCCAGAGGTGGTGAGAGCCTCTGACGAACGTGACCCCCTACCCCCTCCGGGCCGCGAGGGGCGTCGGACCCGGAGGGGGTGGGATTGCGGTACCGGCGGACGGACAGCGGAGGGTGTCCGTCAGATCACATCGCCTCTCGCCCGGCGATGCAGGAGCCAGGTACCGCCCGCGGCGGCGACGGCAAGAGCCGCCACGCCCGCCGCGGTCTGTGCGGGGTCGGAGCCAAGAGCGCCTCCGACCCCCGTCCTCACACTGCCGTGGGGCTGCACCTGCCCCGCGGCCGGCGTCAGCGCCACCACCAGGTCCCCGGTCACCTGCCGGGTCCCCTCGGCGCACTTCGCGACGATCTCGTACGTCCCCGGTTGCGCGCTCGGCGGCACCTGGAACTGCCCGATCGCCTCGCCCTCGTGCGTACTGGGCGCAAGGGTGAACTGGCCGGCGCCGACCGAACTGGCGTCCCCGACCGCCGTTCCCTTCTCGCCGCACGCCGCCGTGTTCACGGTGACCTGACTGCCCGCCGTCGCGGTGGACGGGTACACGTCGAGGCCGCCGGTGCCGCCGCCGTACGCCGGCGCGACGGCGAGTCCGGCCGTGGCCACGGCCAGCGCGGTCCCGGTCAGCAGGCGGGCGCTGCGTCGCATGGTGCTCCCTCGTCGAGGTCGTCCACTCCCTTGCTCTACCGAGGTAAAAGCCAACCGCCCGGCCGCGCTCCCTGAGGAACCGTCAGTTTTGGGATGAACGGGTGTCACGACGGGGGTCCGGGAACCCCGTTGACGAGGAGTTCGGGCAGGTCAAGGGGGTCGCACGGGCACCGGTATGAAGAACACACGAACGGCGGGCGCCGGGGGGAACGAACGGGTGACCCCCCGGCCAGGGGCGGGGTCCGCGCAGCAGTCCTGCCGGCGCCTGCGGCGGCGGTGCGCCGGCCGGTGCCGTCGGCCACGTCGGCGGATCGCCGGGACGCGCGGCGGATGCCGCCCGCGGCGGAAGCGGACCTGGGGCGGTCGCAACGCCCTGACCGTTCGGCGAGGGGTATTCCTGAGGGTGGGCCGGCTGCGAGTGCAGGGGGCGCTTCGCGGGTGATGGCCGAAGACGCGTGAGCCGGACGTCCGGACCGCGTCCCCGGCGCTACGGCATCCTCTGCGTGCCCTCCGGCATCATCCGGATCGCCGCGATGTCGAACTGCAGCCGTACCGTCTCGCTCACCATCGCCCCGCCCTCCGCCAGGCGGGAGTTGTAGGACAGGCCCCAGTCCATGCGGTTGATGGTGGTGGTGCCGTCGAAGCCGACGCGTTCGTAGCCGAAGGGGTCCGTGACGTTGCCTATGTAGGTGAGTTCCAGGTCCACCGGGCGCGTCGTGTTCTTGATGGCGAGGTCGCCGGTCATGACGTAGACGTCCGGCGCTTTCAGGCGTACCGCCGTGCTCTGGAAACGCATCCGCGGATAGGTCGCGGAGTCGAGGAAGTCGCGGCCGATCAGATGGGCGTCCCGCTGTTCCACGCCCGTGTCGACGCTGCCCGTGGACAGG
The DNA here is from genome assembly GCF_053611985.1 of Streptomyces sp. NPDC054770. Classification (NCBI taxonomy): domain Bacteria; kingdom Bacillati; phylum Actinomycetota; class Actinomycetes; order Kitasatosporales; family Streptomycetaceae; genus Streptomyces; species Streptomyces sp. NPDC054770. The sequence continues at coordinate 58,788 of NZ_JBSHBL010000048.1, read as the reverse complement.
ATGATCTCCGCCTGCGAGCGGGACGGGTCACGGCCGTCGAAGTACAGGCGGCTCTTGTACTCGGCGAAGGCCCCGCGGACCGTCGTCACCATCGCGTGCCGGACCGAGAAGCCGATTCTGCTGTGGGCCGGGTCGATGATCCACTCGCCGGTGAGGGCGGCGAGGGCGGGGTCGAGGAGGACGGGGGCCGAGGTGGGGGAGGTGGGGGTGGCGGTCGGGCGTGGGGGGATCGTGGGGGTGCGGCGGGACGTGTGGGGGCGGCTGAACAAGTTCATGATTTATCTAGTTAGTCCACTCGGGGAATTGTCGCAAGTGGTCGCCAGGACAAAGGAGTTCGGGAATTCCGTATACCGTCACCGAAGCTGCACATCATCGCCATGGGATCCACTCAGGAAGTGCTCGGTATTCCCGAGTTCCGCATTTCCTTGAATTGGGCTATTCCCCGTTGTCTGGGGTGTATGCGACGGCCGCCCCGGTTCGTTCACCGGGGCGCCGGGATGCCGGGATGCCGGGTGCCGGGGCGGCCGCCTCACCTCTGTGTGCCGTGCCTCAGTTCACGTTCACCGCGCTCCACGCCGCGGCCACCGCGTTGTACTCCGTGCTGCCGTTGCCGTACAGGTCCTTCGCCGCGTTGAGGGTCGCCGTCCGGGCGCCCGCGTAGTTCGTCGAGGACGTCATGTAGACCGTCAGCGCGCGGTACCAGATCGCGCCCAGCTTGTCGCGGCCGATGCCGGTGACCGTCGAGCCGTTGTACGTCGGGGAGTTGTAGCTCACCCCGTTGATGGTCTTCGCGCCGCTGCCCTCCGCGAGCAGGTAGGCGAAGTGGTTCGCGACACCGGAGGAGTAGTGGACGTCCAGATTGCCCACCGACGAACTCCAGTAGTCCGCCGAACTCCCGTCCTTCGACGGCTGGTCCATGTACCGCAGCGCCGTCTTGCCGAAGCCGGACCGGACGATCTTCTCGCCGATCAGGTAGTCGCCCGGGTCGGAGGGGTTGTTGGCGTACCACTCCACCAGCGTGCCGAGGATGTCGGAGGTCGCCTCGTTCAGGCCGCCGGACTCGCCCGTGTACGTCAGCGCGGCCGTCTTGGAGGTGACCCCGTGGGTCATCTCGTGGCCGGCCACGTCGAGCGCGACCAGCGGGCCGAAGGTCGTCCCGTCACCGTCGCCGTACGTCATGCAGAAGCAACTGTCGTCCCAGAAGGCGTTGTTGTAGCTGTTGCCGTAGTGGACGCGGTTGTACGAGCCCTTGCCGTCGCCGGCGATGCCGTTGCGGCCGTGGACGTTCTTGTAGTAGTCCCAGGTCTCGTTGGTGCCGTACTGGGCGTCGACGGCCGCCGAGGAGCGGTCGGCCGTCGCCCCCGTGCCCCAGTGGTTGTCGGCGTCCGTGAACACCGTGTTGGGCGCCCGGCTGATGCAGATGCCGAAGATGCACAGGTCGGTCTTGTTGGCCGCGTCCCCGGTGAACGTGTTGCCGCGGGTGGGGTCCGTGAGGTTGTACGACGACCCGGAGAGGGTCGTCTCCAGCGGGACCGTGCCGCTGTACAGGGACTTGCCGTCGCCCGTCGCCGTCTCGATGCTGTCCCAGGCGTCGATCTGGGCGCCGGTGCGGGCGTCCGTCAGCACCGTGCGGGCGACCGGGTTGCCGAGCGAGTCCTTGCCGACGGCGTTGGTGCGCCAGGCCAGCTTCGGGGTGCCGTGCAGGGCGTCCACGACCAGCTGCGGCTTGGCCTGCACCTGCTTCAGCGCGTCGCCGAGGTTGGCCGCCCGCAGCGCGTTCACCGCGAGATCGGCGGCCTTCGGCGCGGAGACGCTCGGGGCGATCGAGCCGAGGGATATCCTGGCGCGGGTCGCCCGGTCGGCGCCGCGGTACGCGCCGTCCGACTTGAGGTGGACGACGAAGTCGCCGCCCAGGACGGGGAGTTCGCGGTACGTACGGTCGTAGCGGACGTGCTGGGTACCGTTCTTGTCCACGATCACGTCACGGACCGAGGTGCCCTCGGTGGCCGTGAGGCCCAGGGCGGCGGCGTGCTGCACGAGTGCCTGCGCCGCGTTCGCGATCGCGGTGGCCCGGGTCGGTCTGGCGTCGGCGTGGGCGGCCGGGGAGAGCGCGGCGGCCAGCAGGGTCGCGGTGGTGGCGGCGACGCCGGCCGTGGCGAGACGGGAAACTCGGGTGTTCCGGGTCCGGCTCATCGGTCTCCTTGGAGATGCGCCTCGAAGGCGTGGGGGTGGCGCTGATGACGACTGAGATTTAAGAGGCCATGACAAGTCATGTCCATAGCGCCTCCATGGAGATGTGTGTGGAGGTGGAGGGGGTGCAGAATCCTTCCTGTGACCACCCGCAACCCCCGCCACCTCCCGTTCTTCGTCTACGGCACGCTCCGCCCCGGCGAGATCAACCACGACGCGTTCCTGCGGGGGCGGACGGAGACCGAGGAACCAGGCCGCCTCGACGGCGCGGTGCTCTACGACGGACCCGGCTATCCCTACGCCGTCGAGGAGCCCGGGCCGGTGGCGGTACGCGGCGAACTCGTCACCGCGCGCCCCGAGTCGTACGACCGGCTCCTCCTGGAACTGGACGAGCTGGAGGAGTGCGTGCCTCAGGACCCGGCGAGCCTGTACGTACGCGTCGAACGGGACGTCGTACGGCTGCGGGACGGGGCCGCGGTGCGGGCCTGGGTGTACGTCGCCGGTCCCGTGGTGACCGGGAGACTGCGCGCCGGCGGCCACCGCATCGACGGCGGCGACTGGCTCTCCCACCGCTGACCGACGGGGCGGGACGGGGGACCGGGGGGCAGGGGGCGGGGGCCGGGAGGCGGGGAGACCTCGACGCCCCCCATGGGCAGGGGCGACAGAGCCATCCCGCACCGCGGGGCGCGGTACGGGTGTGGGTGGGCGCCGAGGCGGTCTCCACATCGCCCAGCGTGCGGCCGGTGTGTTACGGCCCGTGACGGACTCGCGTTGCGCGGCCGAAACGGCCAACTCCCCGCGGTATCCCAGCCATCGTGAGAACCGATACCGGTCCGGTGCCCGCCGGTGCAGGGCCCGCGCGGGGCTGAAAGGTGCCGGAACCGGTCCGGTACGAGCCCCGCCCCGGACCGGCACGCGCCCCCGCCCCGGCCCGCCTCGGCGCACGTCCGCCCACGTCGGCCCGCCTCCGCCCCCGTACGGCCGGTCCGCCGCGGCCCCTGCGGCCCCCGCGGCCCGGAACCCCGCACATGGCTCGTTCCCCACCCCCGGTTGGCCGGTCCCGCCCCGTTGAGACTTCAAGGGCCCCGACTACAGTCGTCGTCTGCCACCGCAGCCCGCAGGACCCGCAGGACCCCGCAAGCCCCCGCACGGCGCTCGACACCCCGCCCTGACCGGGCCCCCGCCGCACCCGGACTCGGCCTCCCCCCACGCGAGAGAGTCAGCCAGGAGGTCTCCGAGCCATGCCTCTGCGTCACCTCACCCCCCGCGACCAGCACCTCTTCCGGCAGTACGGCCGCGGCGCCGACGTACCCGTCCACGAACCGCTCGTCCACCGCGCCGTCGAACGGCACGCGATCGCCCACCCGCACGCCGTCGCCGCCGAACACCACGGCGCGACCCTCACCTACGGCGAACTCGACCGCTACGCCGGTGCCCTCGCCGCCCGCCTGGTCCGCGAGGGCGTCCGCCCCGGCGACCACGTCGGCCTGTTCGCCCGCCGCTCCATCCCGACGCTGGTCGGCCTGCTGGCCGTGCTCAAGGCGGGCGCCGCCTACGTCCCGCAGGACATCGGCCGCACACCCCCGGCCCAGCTCGCCCACGTCATCCGCACCGCCCGCACCCGGGTGGTCCTCACCCAGAAGGAACACGCCCCGCGCGTCCCCCTCCCCGCCGGCCACCGGCTGATCGCTCTCGACGACCCGGCGCCGTACGGTCCCGGCCCCGTGCCGCTGCTGCCGCCGCACCCCGACGACAGCTGCTGCGTCCTCTTCGTCCCCGGCCCCGCCGGCCGCCGCCACGGCGTGCGGCTCACCCACCGCAACCTCGCCAACCTGCTGCTCACCGAACCCGGCGGGTTCGCCGTCCGCCCCGGCGACCGGGTCGCCCAACTCCTCCCCATCGCCTCCGGGTTGGCCGTCTGGGAGATCCTCGGCTGCCTCGCCCACGGCGCCACCCTGGCCATCCGCGGCCAGGACACCGACGCCGCGGTCCGCACCGCGACCGTCCTGATCGCCACCCCGGCCGTGCTGTCCGGCATCGACCCCGCCGACTGCCCGCGCGTCCGTACGGTCGCCGTCGCCGGGGAACCCTGCCCGCGCCCGCTCGCCGACCGCTGGTCGCGCCGGGCCGCCTTCTTCCACTGCCGCGGACCGGCCGAGGCGACCCTCGTCACCACCATGGGCCGGCACGCCCCGGTCGCCGGACGGGCCGCCACCGGCCGCCCCACCCCCAACAACACGGTGTACGTCCTCGGCGCCGACCGCCGTCCGCTGCCCATCGGCGAGACCGGCGAGGTGTGGGCGGGCGGCGACTGCGTCTCGGCCGGCTACCTCGGCGACGACGCCCTGAACGCCGAGCGGTACGCTCCCGACCCGTTCCTCGGCGCGGACCGCGTCATGTTCCGCACCCGCGACCTCGGCCGCTGGACCCCCGACGGCGACCTCGAACACCTGGGCCGCGCCGCCGACCGGCCCGGGGTGCCCGACCGCCGGGCACTGCTGCGGCTCGCCGCGGAACGCACGGCGGGCACGGTGGCGGCGGCCACCCGGTGAGGACGCCGGCGCCGCGTCCCTAGTGCGCAGCCGCGGCCAGGGCTCTGGCCACCCCTGGTTCCTTCTTCCCCAGGAACTGGGGGTTCGGCTCGAAGAGCACGTCGAGGGCCGCCTTCCCCGCCGCGAAGACCTCCCGCGTCCCCCCGTAGTACCAGGTCGCGTCGTGCTTGGCGTCGACCCCGACCCCGTACGACGTCACCCCCGCCGCCTCGCACAGCGCCACCGCCCGCCGGATGTGGAACCCCTGGCTGATCAGAACGGCCCGGTCCACCCCGAAGATCTTCTTCGCGCGGACGCAGGAGTCCCAGGTGTCGAAGCCGGCGTAGTCGCTGACGATGCGTCCGCCGGGGACGCCGTGCCGGGTCAGGTAGGCGCGCATGGCGTCCGGCTCGTCGTAGTCCTTCCGGCTGTTGTCGCCGGTGACGAGGACCACCTTGATCCGGCCCTCCTGGTAGAGGGTGGCCGCCGCGTTCAGGCGGTTCGCGAGGTACGGCGACGGCTCGCCGTCCCACAGGCCCGCGCCGAAGACGACCGCGACGTCGGAGCGCGGCACGTCCGCCAGCGTGCGCAGCCGGTCGGCCGTCGAGACGTACAGCCAGGTGGCCGGCAGCAGTGCCAGCACACAGCCGGCCATCACGCCCTGCACCAGGCGCCGCCGGCCGGTGCGGGTCCGCGGCAGCCTCGGACGGCGGATCTTCATACGCTTGTTCCCCCCTTGTTCCCCCCTGCGGGCCTCGCCCATGGAGGACGCAGCGCGGGACGTTCCGGTTCGCTCACAACGTGCGGGTCCGTACCGTGAAGCGCCGGAAAAGACTCGTGACGGTCAGGCAACGGGCGTGCAACCTCGTCCGGCGAGGATCCTCGCATGACGGTGACCGACCTCCCCCCGCGCCCCGGCCCGCCCGCCCTGGTCCTGGTGGCCCACGGCAGCCGCGACCCGCGCGCGCTCAGCACCGTACGGGCGCTCATGGACCGGGTGCGTGCCCTGCGCCCCGGCCTGTCCGTGCGCCTCGGTCACATCGAGCTGAACGAGCCGCTGCTCCCGGACACCCTCGCCGCCCTCGGGGACACCGAGGCCGTCCTCGTCCCGCTCCTGCTCGGCCGCGGCTACCACGTCAAGCGGGACATCCCGGAGCTGGCGGCCGCCGCCGGCGCCCGGACGCGCATCGCCGCCCCGCTGGGCCCGCACCCCCTGCTGGCCGACACCCTGCACGCCCGCCTGCTGGAGGCGGGCTGGCGCCCCCGCCCGGCGAGCGCCGTGGTCCTGGCGGCGGCCGGCTCCCGCGACCCCGACGCGGCGGCCGACACCCGCAGCATGGCCTCGCTCCTGGCCGCCCGCCTGGGCGTCCCGGTCGTCCCCGGCTACGCCTCGGCGGCGACTCCGACGGTTCCGGAGGCGATCACCGCCCTGCGTGCGAAGGGCCGCCACCGCATCGCCGTCGCCTCCTGCTTCACGGCCCCGGGCCGCTTCGCGACGGAGTGCGCGGCACAGGCCCCGGGGATCGCGTCGGCCCCCCTGGGAGCCCACGACGCGATGGCCGGGCTGATCCTCCACCGCTACGAACGGGCACTGGGAACGCCGGTGACTGCGGCCGCCTAGGGGCGCGTGGACCGCTGCGGGTGCCTGGGGGGCTTGTCGCGCAGTTCCCCGCGCCCCCAAGAAGGTGGGTCCACTGCGCCGACCTGAAAGGGGCGCGGGGCTGTGTTTGATCTGTGGCTACCGCCGCTTGGGCGCGATCAACCACAACGCGTCAGCAGCCGCAAACGCACCCCGACCCGGCAGACGAGTAGGCACCCCACAACCCCCGTTTTGTCACCACGAACCCGTACTGTCGAACCATGGCAGTCCCCGCACCCTCTTCGGCCTATGACCCGACGTCAGTCGACCGCTGGGCCCCCGAACCCGACAAACGCCCCGGCCGCACCGCCTTCCAGCGTGACCGCGCCCGCATCCTCCACTCCGCCGCCCTCAGAAGGCTCGCCGGCAAGACCCAGGTCGTCACCCCCGGTACCTCCGCCCAGGCATGGGACGCCAGCCCCCGCACCCGCCTCACCCACTCCCTCGAATGCGCCCAGGTCGGCCGGGAGCTGGGCGCCGCCCTCGGCTGCGACCCCGACCTCGTGGAGGCCGCCTGCCTCTCCCACGACCTCGGCCACCCGCCCTTCGGCCACAACGGCGAGCACGCGCTGAACGAGTTCGCGGACGACTGCGGAGGTTTCGAGGGCAACGCCCAGTCCCTGCGGCTCCTCACCCGCATCGAGCCCAAGCGGTTCACCCCCGAGGGCTCCGTCGGCCTCAACCTCACCCGCGCCGCCCTGGACGCCGCCACCAAGTACCCGTGGCCGCGTGGCGCGCACCCCACCGACCCGGCGTCCCCCAAGTTCGGGGTGTACGAGGACGACCGGCCGGTCTTCGACTGGGTCCGCAAGGAGGCCCCCGGCACCCGCACCTGCTTCGAGGCCCAGGTCATGGACTGGTCGGACGACGTCGCCTACTCCGTGCACGACGTCGAGGACGGCCTGCACGCCGGTCACATCGACCCCGACTGCCTGCGCGCGGAGCCGGAACGGCAGGAGGTGTTCGCCGTCGCCGTCGGCCTGTACGTGCCCGCCGGCACCGACCCCGCGGAACTCGCCGCCGCCCTCGACCGGCTCCAGGACGAGGAGTGGTGGCCGCACGGCTACGACGGCAGCGCGGTCGCCCAGGCCCGCCTCAAGGACGCCACCAGCCAGCTCATCGGCCGGTTCTGCCTGGCCGCCGAGGGCGCCACCCGCGAGGCGTACGGAGGCGGCCGCCTCACCCGGTACGGCGCCGAACTCGTCGTACCGCGCGAGGCCAGAATGGAGTGCGCGGTACTCAAGGCCATCGCCCACCGTTACGTCATGCAGCGCGCCGAACAGGAGCGGCTCCGCGCCGACCAGCGGGTCGTCGTCGCCGAACTCGCCGAGGCGCTCACCGCCCGCGCGCCCGACGGACTCGACCCGCAGTTCCGGGCGCTGTTCGACGAGGCCGGTGACGACCACGCCCGCAAGCGCGTGATCGTCGATCAGATCGCTTCGCTCACCGACGCCTCCGCGCGGTCGCTGCATGCGCGGTTGACGGGACGTATGTGAACAGTTTGTGACTCTCTGCGACTCCCTGTGGCCTGATCGGGGCAAGATCGCGTCAGCGGGGGTCACTCCCTCTTCCCGCATCACGCTGCGTGCGGGAGGCTCACAGTGCGGCGCATGTGGGCGGCATATGTGGCGGCACCCTTACGAGGAGGCATCAAGTGGTCGACGCGGACCAGACATTCGTCATCGTCGGAGGCGGACTCGCCGGCGCGAAGGCGGCCGAGACGCTCCGAGCCGAGGGCTTCAGCGGCCGGGTGATACTGATCTGCGACGAGCGCGACCACCCGTACGAGCGGCCGCCGCTCTCCAAGGGATACCTGCTCGGCAAGGCGGAACGCGACAGCGTCTTCGTGCACGAGCCCGCCTGGTACGCGCAGCACGACATCGAACTGCACCTCGGCCAGACCGTGGACCACATCGACCGTGCCGCCAAGACCGTCCGGTTCGGCGACGACGGCACGCTGGTGCGCTACGACAAGCTGCTGCTCGCCACCGGAGCCGAGCCCCGCCGCCTCGACATCCCCGGCACCGACCTGGCCGGCGTCCACCACCTGCGCCGCCTCGCGCACGCCGAGCGCCTCAAGGGCGTCCTCGCCGCCCTCGGCCGGGACAACGGGCACCTCGTCATCGCGGGTGCCGGCTGGATCGGCCTGGAGGTCGCGGCGGCGGCCCGGACCTACGGCGCCGAGGTCACCGTCATCGAGCACGGGCAGACCCCGCTGCACAGCGTGCTCGGGCCCGAACTGGGCAACGTCTTCGCCCAGCTGCACAAGGAGCACGGGGTCCGGTTCCACTTCGGGGTGCGGCTCACCGAGATCGTCGGCCAGGACGGCATGGTGCTCGCCGCGCGCACCGACGACGGCGAGGAGCACCCGGCGCACGACGTCCTCGCGGCGATCGGCGCGGCGCCGCGGGTCGGGCTGGCCGAGGCGGCCGGGCTGGAGCTCGCCGACCGGGCGTTCGGCGGGGGCATCGCGGTCGACGAACGGCTGCGGACGTCCGACCCCGACATCTACGCGGCCGGCGACGTGGCCGCCTTCCCGCACGCGCTGTTCGACACCAGGCTCCGCGTGGAGCACTGGGCCAACGCGCTGAACGGCGGGCCGGCGGCGGCCCGCTCGATGCTGGGGCAGGACGTCACGTACGACCGGGTGCCCTACTTCTTCACCGACCAGTACGACCTGGGCATGGAGTACAGCGGGTGGGCGCCGCCGGGGTCGTACGACCAGGTGGTGATCCGGGGGGACGTGGGGAAGCGGGAGTTCATCGCGTTCTGGGTGAAGGAGGGGCGGGTGCTGGCCGGGATGAACGTGAACGTGTGGGATGTCACAGAGCCGATCCAGAAGCTGATCACTTCGGGGGGCGTGGTGGACACCGAGGCCTTGGCGGATCCTCATGTGCCGTTGGAATCGCTCGCCTAGGAGGCTGCCGGGATCCGTCGTGTCGCGGGTGCGGGTGGTGCGTGGTTGCTCGCGCCCGCGCGGCGGAGCCGCATGTCGGGCACAGCCTCGCGCCCCTTTGGGGCGCTTGAGTGACCGTAGAATTCATCCGTGGCTGGACGGATCAATGACGAGGATGTGAAGGCGGTACGGGACGCGGTCCCGATCGACGCCGTTGTGTCCGAGTACCTCCAGCTGCGCAACGCGGGCGGCGGGAACCTCAAGGGACTGTGCCCGTTCCACGACGAGAAGTCGCCGTCCTTCCAGGTCAGCCCGAGCAAGGGACTCTTCCACTGCTTCGGCTGCCAGGAGGGCGGCGACACCCTCACCTTCGTGATGAAGGTGGACCACCTCTCGTTCTCGGAGGCGGTCGAGCGGCTGGCCGCCCGGGCCGGCATCACCCTGCGCTACGAGGAGGGCGGGTACAACCCGTCCCACCAGCGCGGGGAGCGGATCCGGCTGGTCGAGGCGCACAAGATCGCCGCCGTCTGGTACGCGGAGCAGCTCGCCACCAGCCCCGAGGCCGAGACCGGCCGGCTCTTCCTCGCCGAGCGCGGCTTCGACCAGGCCGCCGCCGTCCACTTCGGCGTCGGCTACAGCCCCCAGGGCTGGGACCACCTCACCCGCTATCTGCGCGGGCAGGGCTTCACCGACAAGGAGCTTCTGCTGTCGGGGCTGTCGCAGGAGGGCAGGCGCGGGCCCATCGACCGCTTCCGGGGCAGGCTCATGTGGCCGATCCGGGACATCGGCGGCGAGGTCGTCGGCTTCGGCGCCCGCAAGCTCTACGAGGCCGACAACGGGCCCAAGTACCTCAACACGCCCGACACCGCGATCTACAAGAAGTCCCAGGTCCTGTACGGCATCGACCTCGCCAAGCAGAGCATCGCGAAGGCCAGCCGCGCGGTCGTGGTCGAGGGCTATACCGACGTCATGGCCTGCCACCTGGCCGGGGTGACGACCGCGATCGCCACCTGCGGTACGGCGTTCGGCGGCGAGCACATCAAGATCCTGCGGCGGCTGCTGATGGACAACGGCAGCGCCCGCGTGATCTTCACCTTCGACGGTGACGCGGCCGGCCAGAAGGCGGCCCTGCGCGCCTTCGAGGACGACCAGAAGTTCGCCGCCGAGACGTACATCGCCATCGCCCCCGACGGCATGGACCCCTGCGAGCTGCGGCTGGCCAAGGGCGACGAGGCGGTCGCCGACCTGACGGAACCGAGGATGCCGCTCTTCGAGTTCGCGCTGCGCCAGATGGTCGAGCGCTATGACCTGGACACGCCGGGCGGGCGGGCGGCTGCGCTGGACGAAGCAGTGCCGGTGGTGTCGAAGATCAAGGAATTCACGCAGCGGCGTGAGGTCGCGGTGCAGCTGGCGGGACTGGTCGGCATCCGCGACGAGGAGTACGTCGTGGAGCGGGTCGGCCATACGAGCCGACGCAATGGCGGGCGCCAGCGTTCCGGGCAGGCGGCACGGTTCCGCGCCGGAGGCTACGAGGAGGCCGCCCCGCGCCCGGCCGTCTCCGGCCCCTCCCTCACCCTCCGCAACCCCGTCTACATCACCGAACGCGAGTTGCTCAAACTGGCCCTCCAGCGTCCGGAGTTGGTGGCACCGGTCTTCGACGCGTTCGGCGTCGACGAGTTCACCGCCGCCCCCTACGCCGCCGTGTGCCAGGCCATCCTCGACGCAGGCGGCGTGGAGTACGGCCTGCAGGAGCCCCAGGAGTTCCTGCACCAGGTCCTCGACACCGCTCCGGACGACTCCGTGAAGTCGATGGTCACCGAACTCGCCGTCGAGCCCATCAGACGCAAGAACGTCGACGAGCCCTACGCAGGGGCCCAGCTCGTCACAGTTCGCCGTCGTGCCGTCGAGCGGCGTGTCGCCGAGATCCACGTCACCCTGACCCGCCTCGACCAGCACGGTGACCCCGCCGAATTCGCCGCCGTGCAGAACGAGTTGTGGGTTCTCCAGCAGTACGACCAAGCACTGCGGGCACACGGCGCCACCGCTCTCTGAGCACGCGGTCACGGACCGGACGCAAAAAGTCACCGCACGCCCCTCGTGGCGGCGATGTGTCTTACCCCACACTGGGGGCGGTGCCTGAGTCCTCGGAGCGCGGCCGGCCCGTCACCGACGGGTCCCACACCCCCGCCGTTCCACTCATCGCGTACGGGACGGACAGCGGCGAGGCCGTCGTCTCCGCCCCCGAAGTACCGCTGCCGTACCCCCTGGCAGCGATCATCCTGGAGGTCGCCCCCGTGCAGACCCAGACCCTGACCCAGACAGACGGCAGCAGCACGCTCACGGACGAGCCGGAAGCCGACAGCGGCGGCCGGGCCGGTGTACCGCCGCAGAGCCGGGCCACGCTGCACCCCGAGACCGAGCCGGAGGGCCCGCCGCCGGAGGAGCTGGCGGCCGACGCCCCCGACCCGGAGCCCGAGACCGAGCCCGCCGAGCCGCCCGTCGCCGCCCGCGCCGACACCGGCGGGCCCTCCTCGGACCTGTTCCGCCAGTACCTGCGCGAGATCGGCCGTATCCCGCTGCTCACCGCCGCGGAGGAGGTCGAACTCGCCCGCCGGGTCGAGGCCGGCCTGTTCGCCGAGGAGAAGCTCGGCAGCACCCCCGACCTCGACAGCGAGCTGGCGCTCGACCTGGACCGGCTGGTCGTCATGGGCCGGATGGCCAAGCGCCGCCTCATCGAGGCGAACCTGCGGCTGGTGGTGTCGGTCGCGAAACGGTACGTCGGCCGCGGCCTGACCATGCTCGACCTGGTGCAGGAGGGCAACCTCGGCCTGATCCGCGCCGTCGAGAAGTTCGACTACGCCCGCGGCTACAAGTTCTCGACGTACGCGACCTGGTGGATCCGCCAGGCCATGTCCCGGGCCCTGGCCGACCAGGCCCGCACCATCCGGGTCCCCGTGCACGTGGTGGAGCTGATCAACCGGGTGGTCCGGGTCCAGCGCCGGATGCTCCAGGAGCGGGGCTACGAGCCGACGTCCGACGAGGTCGCCGCGCATCTGGATCTGCCGCCGGAGCGGGTGGGCGAGGTGCTGAGGCTGGCGCAGGAGCCGGTGTCGCTGCATGCGCCGGTCGGCGAGGAGGACGACGTCGCCCTCGGCGACCTCATCGAGGACGGCGACGCGGCGAGCCCGGTCGAGTCGGCGGCGTTCCTGCTGCTGCGGGAGCACCTGGAGGCGGTGCTGTCCACGCTCGGGGAGCGGGAGCGGAAGGTCGTCCAGCTGCGGTACGGCCTGGCCGACGGGCGGCCTCGGACGCTGGAGGAGATAGGGCGGATCTTCGGCGTGACGCGGGAGCGGATCCGGCAGATCGAGTCGAAGACGCTCAACAAGCTGCGGGACCATGCTTTTGCGGATCAGCTGAGGGGTTATCTGGACTGATTGCCGGGTGCGGGTGCGTGGGGGTTGCTCGCGCAGTTCCCCGCGCCCCTTACGGGGCACGTTGTCCGCGGGCGGCACCCCGCAAGCGCGGGCAAGTGAAACCCCCCGCCCGCGCCCACAGCGTGCCGCACCCGATCAGTCCACCTCGGCCACCGCCTGTGCGAACTGCGCCTTGTACAGCCGGGCGTACGCCCCGTCCGCCGCCAACAGCTCGGCGTGCGCGCCCTGTTCGACGATCGAGCCGTTCTCCATCACCAGGATGGTGTCCGCGTCCCGGATCGTCGACAACCGGTGGGCGATCACGAACGACGTCCGGCCGTCCGCCAGTTTGGCCATCGCCTTCTGGATCAGCACCTCGGTACGGGTGTCGACCGACGACGTCGCCTCGTCGAGGACCAGGATCGTCGGGTCGGACAGGAACGCCCGCGCGATGGTGATGAGCTGCTTCTCACCGGCGCTGACGCCCGTGCCCTCGTCGTCGATGACCGTGTCGTAGCCGTCGGGCAGGGTACGGACGAACCGGTCCGCGTGGGCCGCCCGCGCCGCCTCCTCGATCTCGCCCCGGGTGACCTCGCGCGAGGCGCCGTACGCGATGTTCTCCGCGATGGAGCCGCCGAACAGCCAGGTGTCCTGGAGCACCATGCCGATCCCGGCGCGGAGTTCGTCCCGGGACATGTGGGTGATGTCGACGCCGTCGAGGGTGATCCGGCCGCCGGAGACCTCGTAGAACCGCATGAGGAGGTTCACCAGCGTGGTCTTGCCGGCGCCCGTCGGGCCGACGATCGCGACCGTGTGGCCCGGTTCCACGGTGAGGGACAGGTCCTCGATGAGCGGCTTCTCCGGGTCGTACCGGAAGGAGACGTGCTCCAGGGCGACCCGGCCGCGCAGTTCGGCGGGACGCTCGCCCGGGACCGGGTCGGCCGTCTGCTCCTCCGCGTCGAGGAGTTCGAAGATCCGCTCGGCGGAGGCGACGCCGGACTGCACCAGGTTGGCCATCGAGGCGACCTGGGTCAGCGGCATCGAGAACTGCCGGGAGTACTGGATGAAGGCCTGGACGTCACCGATGGAGAGCGCGCCCGACGCGACCCGCAGACCGCCGACGACCGCCACCAGCACGTAGTTCAGGTTCGACACGAACATCATCAGCGGCTGCATCACACCGCTGTTGAACTGCGCCTTGAACCCGGCCTCGTACAGCGCCTCGTTCTGCTCGGCGAACTGCTGCGCCGACTCCTCCTGCCGGCCGAACACCTTCACCAGGTTGTGCCCGGTGTACATCTCCTCGACGTGGGCGTTCAGCTTGCCGGTGGTCCGCCACTGCTGCACGAAGTGCGGCTGCGAGCGCTTGCCGATGCGGGTGGCGATCAGGAACGACAGCGGCACGGTGGCCAGGGCCACCAGCGCCAGCAGCCAGGACACCCAGAACATCACCGCGAGCACGCCGACGATGGTGAGCAGCGAGTTGATGAGCTGGCCCATCGACTGCTGGAGGGTCTGGCCGATGTTGTCGATGTCGTTGGTGGCGCGGGAGAGGACCTCGCCGCGCTGCCGCTTGTCGAAGTAGGAGAGCGGGAGCCGGGACAGCTTCGCCTGGACGTCCTCGCGCATCCGGTACATCGTGCGGTTGACGGTCCGGTTGACCATCCGGGTCGCCACCGCCATCAGGAGGCCGGCGACGAGGTACGTACAGAGCGCGAAGAGCAGGACGTGGCCGACCTGGTCGAAGTCGATGCCCTTGCCCGGCGTGAAGTCGGTGCTCCTCAGCATGTCGGCGACGGTGCCCTGGCCGCGCTCGCGCATGCCTGCCAGCACCTGGTCCTTGGTGGTCCCGGCGGGCATCTGCTTGCCGATGACGCCGGCGAAGACCAGGTCGGTGGCCTTGCCGAGGATCTTGGGGCCGATCACGTTCAGGGTGACGCTCGCGACCAGGCAGATCAGCAGCAGGCAGATCGTGAGCCGCTCGGGTTTGAACCGGGCGAGGAGCCGTTTGCCCGAGTTCTTGAAGTCCATCGAGCGCGCGTCGGGACCGCCCCCAGCCATCATGCGTCCCATGGGCCCGGCCATCAGGCAGCCTCCGCTTCCGTCAGCTGGGAGAGCACGATCTCCCGGTAGGTCTCGTTGTCGGCCATGAGTTCGTGGTGGCGGCCGGTGCCGACGACACGTCCCTCGTCGAGGACGACGATCCGGTCGGCGTCTCTGATGGTCGCCACCCGCTGGGCGACGATGACGACGGTCGCCTCGGCCGTCTCCTGGGCGAGCGCGGCACGCAGGGCCGCGTCGGTCGCGTAGTCGAGGGCGGAGAAGGAGTCGTCGAAGAGATAGATCTCCGGACGCTGCACGAGCGTACGGGCGATGGCGAGCCGCTGCCGCTGGCCGCCGGAGACGTTCGTACCGCCCTGGGCGATGGGCGCGTTCAGCCCGCCCTCCAGCTTCGCCACGAAGCCCTTGGCCTGCGCCACCTCCAGCGCGTGCCACAGCTCCTCGTCGGTGGCGTCCGGGTTGCCGTACCGAAGGTTGGTCGCCACGGTGCCGGCGAACAGGTACGGCTTCTGCGGGACCAGGCCGACCGTCCTGGCGAGCAGCTTCGGGTCGAGCCCGGCCACGTCCTCGCCGTCGACGAGGACGTGGCCGTCCGTGGCGTCGAAGAGGCGGGCCACCAGGCCGAGCAGGGTGGACTTGCCGCTGCCGGTGGAGCCGATCACGGCGGTCACCTCGCCGGGCCGGGCCACCACGTCGACGGCCCTGAGCACCGGCTCCTCGGCACCCGGATAGCAGAAGCCCGCGCCCCGGATCTCCAGATGACCGTGCCGGCGCAGCTCGGTCACCGGCGCGAGCGGCGGGACGACGCTGGACTCGGTGTCCAGGACCTCCTCGATGCGCTCGGCGCAGACCTCCGCGCGCGGCACCATCATGAACATGAAGGTGGCCATCATCACGGACATCACGATCTGCATGAGGTAGGCGAGGAAGGCGGTCAGATCGCCGATCGCCATCTGGCCGCTCTCGATCCGGTGGGCACCGAACCACACGACCGCGATCGAGGACATGTTCACCGTCGTCATGACGATCGGGAACATCAGCGCGAGCATGTTGCCGGTGGCCAGCTGCATGTCGGTCAGGTCCCTGTTGGCCTTCCCGAACCGGCCCTGCTCGTAGTCGTCGCGCACGAACGCGCGGATCACCCGGTTGCCGGTGATCTGCTCGCGCAGCACCCGGTTCACCGTGTCGAGCCGCACCTGCATGGCCCGGAACAGCGGCCGCAGCCGGCGCACGATCAGCGCCACCGAGATGCCGAGGACGGGGACGACCGCCACCAGTACCCCGGACAGCGGAACGTCCAGACCGAGGGCGAGCACGATGCCGCCGACACACATGATGGGCGCCGACGCCATCAGCGTGAACGCCATCAGGACCAGCATCTGGACCTGCTGTACGTCGTTCGTCGTACGGGTGATGAGTGAGGGCGCCCCGAAGTGACCCACCTCACGTGCGGAGAAGGACTGCACCCGGTCGAAGACGGCTGCCCGGACGTCCCGGCCGAGCGCCGACGCGGTCCGGGCGCCGTAGTACACCGCACCGATGTTGCACACGACCTGTGCGAGCGAGATGCCGATCATCAGGGCGCCGAAGGACAGGATGTAATCCGTGTCACCCTTCACGACGCCGTTGTCGATGATGTGTGCGTTGAGCGTGGGCAGGTAGAGAGTGGCGCAGGTCTGCAGGAACTGCAGCAGCACCAGGATGGAGATGGGTTTCTTGTAGGGCCTGAGATAGGTCCGCAGAAGTCGTATGAGCACGCTACGTCTCTCGGAGTCGGCGGTGGGGGCGGGTTCGCTTGCCCGAACGGGCGGTGTCGCTTGCCCTAGGCCCCTATCGTCCGACACTCCACCCGCGTTACCTCAACCGATTAACCCGACAGCGGACGCACGCGGGGGTACACGGGTGTGCGTTTTGCGCCGTTCAGGACCGGAACGCCCCCGGATGGGTCTGCTCCCGCACCGAGATGTACTGCTGCCGCACCGCCTGCCCGACCGCCAGCTCGTCACCGGGCTCCAGCACCTGCGCGGCCGCGCCCTGCCAGACGGGCGGGGTACGCGGGTCCAGGGTCGCCTGCGAGACCCCGAGCGCCCAGGCGGCCTGCCGCGCCGCCCCGATCGCCGCGTAGTCCGCCGGCTGCGGTACGACGACCTGCGCGCCGAACAGCATCGGCGCCGCCGCCTGTACGGCCGGCAGCTCGGCGGCCTGCCCCAGCAGGAAGATCCGGCGCACCTCGACACCCCGGCCGCGCAGCACGTCCAGCGCGTCGGCGAGCCCGCACAGCATGCCCTCGAAGGACGCCCGCGCCAGGTGCTCGGCCCGCATCGACTCCCGGCGCAGCCCGGCCAGCGTCCCGGCGGTGTGCGGCAGGTTCGGTGTCCGCTCGCCCTCCAGGTACGGCAGCATGACCAGCCCGTGCGAGCCCGGCGTCGACTTCATCGCCAGGTCGGAGAGGGCCTCCAGGTCGGACAGCCCGAGCAGCTCGGCGGTGCCGCGCAGGGCCCGTACCGCGTTGAGCGTGGTGACGACCGGCAGGTGCATGCCGGTGGCGTCGGCGAGCGAGGTGATGATCCCGGAGGTGTCGGCGAGCGCCTCCGTGTGCACGGCCATGACCGACCCCGACGCGCCGAGCGACACCACGGCGTCCCCGAACCCGAGCCCCAGCCCGAAGGCGGCGGCCATGGTCTCGCCGGTCCCCGCGGAGATCAGCAGCCCCTCCGGGGTGGTGCCGGCCGCGTCGGAGGGCCCGATCACCTCGGGCAGCATCGTCTGGTGCCCCAGGGCGAGTTCGACGAGGTCGGGCCGGTAGCCGCCGGTGGCGGCGGACCAGTACCCGGTCCCGGACGCCCCGCCCCGGTCGGTGGTCCTCCTGACCGGCCGCCCGAGCAGCTGCCACACCAGCCAGTCGTGGGCCTGGAGCAGTACGGCGGTCCGCCGGGCGTTCTCCGGCTCGGTCTTCGCCAGCCAGCGCAGCTTGGTGACGGGCTGTGCGGCCTGCGGCACGCACCCCACCGCCTGCGCCCAGGCCTCCCGGCCGCCCAGCGCGTCGATGAGATCGGCGGCCGCGACCTGGGAGCGCTTGTCGCCGCCGACCATCGCGGGGCGCACGGTGTTGCCCTGGGCGTCCAGCGGGATCAGCGCGTTCTGCTGCGCGGACACGCCGATGGCCTGCACGCCCTCCAGGAGCCCGCCGCCGGCTGCCTCGCCGAGCGAGAGCAGCCAGGCCTGCGGGTCGACGTCACTGGGGCGCGCCGCGCCGTCCGGCGTGTCGACCGGGTGCGGTGCGTATCCCTGGCGGAGCACCGCGCCCGTGTCCGTGTCGCAGACCACGATGCGAGTGAAATCCGGTGAGCTGTCCAACCCGGCGACTATCCCCATGCCCGAAATTCTGCCGCACGCTCCGCTGTGGTTCGGCCGATGGGCGCCGTTGGGGTGAGGGCCGGGTTTCGGGTGCGGGCGCGTGGGGGCCGTTCGCGCCCACGCGGCGGAGCCGCATATCGGACACGGCCCCGCGCCCCCAGGGGGTTGCAGCCGGGCGTGTTGAAAAGTGGACCTACGTGTTGCTGGTGCCCCAGTCGTCCGCCCCGTCGGTCTGGCTGCGCTCGCGCAGGGAGCGGACCCGGGCCGCCACCGAGTCGGGCATGCGGTCGCCGACCTTCTCGCTCACCGAGTGGAAGGCCTTGCCGGCGTAGACGCGGCCCTGCTGGGCGGCGGTCTCGGCGGTGTTGCGGACGGCCGGGTTCTGGGCGACCTGGCGGGCGGACTTCTTCAGCTGCTCGTAGCGCTCGCGTCCGGCACGCGTGCCGAGCACGTAACCCAGAGCGAGCCCGACGACGAACGTGAGCTTGTAGCGCATGACGGCGACCCTTCCGGTGTGGGGGAGTACCGATTGGCGGAGCACCCCCCTGCTTGCGCTAATGTATGTGTCGCAGCGAGCGTCCGCCCCCTGGCGAATACCCAGGTAGGTACGTTCGATGCAACGAGGCATTCCTCCGTAGCTCAATTGGCAGAGCAGCCGGCTGTTAACCGGCAGGTTACTGGTTCGAGTCCAGTCGGGGGAGCTCGGTCCTCCGTAGCTCAATTGGCAGAGCAGCCGGCTGTTAACCGGCAGGTTACTGGTTCGAGTCCAGTCGGGGGAGCATGCTGAACGAGGACCCCTGGTGGGGTCCTTTTTCATGTCCGCGGGAACCGCCGGGCCTGCACCGATGTCCTCAAGGTCGTGAACGTCCGCAGAAGCCGACCAGCCGAAGCAGGAGATCGTATGAGCGGCTATGCTGCGGCAGACGGCGCGCACACATGTACGCGACACGCCGCTATGGGGCGGTAGCTCAGCCGGTTAGAGCAGCGGACTCATAATCCGTCGGCCGTGGGTTCGAGTCCCACCCGCCCCACCAGTGCAGGTCGCTGGCCTGTGGAAACGTTCATTTTGTGCTGTCGGAGCGTCAACTTCGCCTGAACGTGCGGGTTGGGCGGAGCGGACGCGGTATGCGCTCGGTGCCGGAGGCCGGCGTCATGATGCTGGGAACACCGTCATCCCGGTGAGGGGCTCGGGCTTCCGCTCTGCTTTCGTGGAGTTCTACTGCCTGAGGTCGATCATGCGGACCGCCTGCCCTGTCGTGCGGGCGATGGTCTCGAAGTCGCGGTCGCAGTGGAGCAGTGTGAGCCCCGCCTCCTCGGCGGCGGCGGCCACAAGGAGATCGACGGGGCCCGCGCTGCGGTGCTCCCCCTTTGCGGTCAGTTGTTCCTGGACGATGCGGGAGCGGCGGTAGACGCCGTCCGGCATGGGGCACCAGGCGTAGTGGACGTCGAGCGCCGCCTTCAAACGCGTACGGTCTGCGGCCGAACGGGCCGAGTACAGGACCTCGAGTTCGGTGATGTCGCAGATCGCGACCAGGCCGGCGCCGATCCTGTCGTCCCATGCGGCTGTGTTCTGGCGAAGCAGGACGCGGGCGAGGGCGGAGGTGTCAATGAGGTAGTCGGCGACGGTCACTCATCCACTCCACCGTCGCGGACGTCGTCTGTCCTGCTCGTGGGCCGGTACTTGCTCTTGTCCAGGAGGAGGTCAATGTCCAGTGCGCCCTCGGCCGTCAGGGCGCGGGCTTCTTCGAGCGCGCGCAGACGCCGGTAGCGGGCCGTGACTTCCCGCAGGGCGGTGTTGACGGTGTCGCGCTTGGTGGTGGTACCGAGCTCCTTGGCCGCTTCTTCCAGTGCCTCGTCGTCGAGGTCGATGACGGTACGACTCATGAATCCCTCCCTCTATGCATAGAGCATGTGGTACCAATATACAAGATCTTTTATATATTG
Organism: Streptomyces sp. NPDC054770; assembly: GCF_053611985.1. Lineage (NCBI taxonomy): Bacteria > Bacillati > Actinomycetota > Actinomycetes > Kitasatosporales > Streptomycetaceae > Streptomyces > Streptomyces sp. NPDC054770. The sequence continues at coordinate 38,757 of NZ_JBSHBL010000048.1, read as the reverse complement.
GTGCGGTGTGCGGCATGCCCGGCGTCGCTGTGCGTCTGAGCGGCCCGTGATCGCGCCGGGCGCCGCGACATGATCAACGCCTCCGACGGCGTCATCGAGGCCCTCGCTCGCGCCCTGCGGCTTGACGACGCCGAGCATGCGCACCTCTTCGACCTCGCACGAGCCGGGAATCCCGCTGTTCACCACGGCCACGGCGACCAGTCCCGAAGAGTACGGCCAGTCGTTCAACAGCTGCTCGCCGCCTTTACCGGCGCCGCCGGTCTCGTCGGCAACGATCGTCTGGAGATCCTCGGCGCCAACCGCATCGGCTACGGGCTCTTCGCCGCGATGTTCGCCAACGGCTCCCGACCGGCCAACCTCGCCCGGTTCACGTTCTTGGACCCGGCGGCGAGAGAGTTCTTCGCCGACTGGGAAAGTGCCGCCTCGGACATCGTTGCGGCGCTGCGATCCTCAGCGGCACGCAACCCCCACGATCGTGAGCTGACCGGGCTGATCGGTGAACTCGCCACGCGCGCCGAAGCGTTCCGCGTCCGCTGGGCGACCCATGACGTCCAGCTGCACCCCAGCGGCGTGAAACGCCTCAGACACCCGCTCGTCGGCGAGATCGAACTCAACTACGAGCAGCTCGACCTCCCCTCGGATCACCGGCTGGCGATCATGACGTTCACCGCACCCGCCGGAACTCACGCCGCGGAAGCCCTCGACTTCCTGGGCAGTTGGAACCTCGGCCAAGAAGAGGCCGATTCATCCACGACTTCGCCGGCGTACTGAGGTCGAACTCGTGGGAGTGCAGTTCCTTCGGAGGGATCGCCTCACCAGGGCGGTGTCGGGACGCAGTTGGGACGCAAGGACGGGAACAGACCGACAAGGGTCGCCAAGATCCTCGAAGGACTCATGATCCGTCGGCCGCGGGTCCGGGATGGCGCGGCCGTGTCCAGGCGACAGTGTCTCGTCGGGGCGGCCGGACAGCGCGGGCGGGAGAACGATGAGGGGCTCACGATTCGGGGCGTCGGCACTGCTGACGGTGTGCGCGCTGGTTCCCACGGTGGGCAGTGCGGTCGCCGCACCGCCTGCCGTGGTACCAGACGGAACCGCGTTGCAGGCGGCGCTGGACCGGGTGACGGCAACCGGCGCGGTCGGCGCGGTCGGCGCGGTCGCCGAGGTCCGGCAGGGTGGCGCCGTATGGCGCGGCAGCAGCGGCAGGTCCAGGCTCGACGGCCGGCAGCCCGCCCCCGTCGACGGCCGCTTCCGCGCCGGAAGCGTCACCAAGACGTTCACCGCCACCGTGGTGCTCCAGCTGGTGGGCGAGGGGCGGCTCCGCCTGTCCGACACCGCCGAGAGGTGGCTCCCCGGCCTCGTCCCCGCCCCCGGAGGCGACCGGATCACGGTGCGGGAACTGCTCCAGCACGCCAGCGGCCTGCCCGAATACGCCGACGGACTGCTCGACGGCGACGCCCCTCGCGACCGCTTCCGCACCTGGACACCCGCCGAGCTGGTCCGACGGGCCGTCAAGGACGGCGACCAGAACCGCCCTCTGCTGTTCCCGCCGGGCACCGATCACCACTACTCCAACACGGACCACATCGTGCTCGGCATGATCGTCGAAAAGGTCACCGGCCGCTCGTACCGCACCGAAATCGACCGGCGCATCATCCGGCCCCTCGGACTCCGGGACACCCGCCTGCCGGGCTCCTCTCCCTTCATCACCGGGCCCCATTCCCACGGCTACGAACCGGTGGAGAAAGGGGACGGGACACTCGTCCCGGTCGACTACACCACCGTCAACATGTCCATCGCCGGCGCTGCCGGCGAGATCATCTCCACCACCGCCGACCTCGACCACTTCTTCCGCGCCCCGCTCAGCGGCGGCCTACTGCGCCCGGCCGAACTGCGCGAGATGACCACCGACACCAGCGGCGCCGGCTGGGGCCTCGGCCTGGAGACGGCCACGCTCCCCTGCGGCGCCATCGTGGGCCACGGCGGCGGCACTCCCGGATACCGCACCATCTCCTTCCACACACTCGACGGCACCCGCCAAGGCACCGTGGACTGGACCGACTGGGGCGCCGACGCAGACGCCGGCCCCGCGGCCCTCGCCCTGATGACCGCCGCCCTCTGCCCCTCGTAGCGCCCGCTCCCCGGAACGGTATGCGCGGCCCGGCGTCGCCCTGTCGCCCGGCACGTCGCCGAACGCGACCCTGCCGGTCGGCGGCGCAGGTGAATCCGAGGGCATCAGGGCCTCGGGCTCATCCCGTTACTCCTTCGGCGCGGATCTCGGTCCCACCCCGCCTAAGCTGCGGGCGTGGATTACAGCGAACTTGAGGCGGACATTCTCCGGCTGATCGTCGGAGCCACCGAGGGCGGTGTTCGTGCCTTCGGAGAGGAGACGGTCACCCGTCTGGTGCGGCCGGAGCTGCTGCGCGATGCGGCCGAGGACGAACTCACGGAAGAGGCCCGGACGGCGCTGACCACCGCGTGCGCGAACGTCCTGACGATCAGCGCCGCCGAGCTGCACGACGAGCTTGCGACGATCTATGACGGCATCCTGGTCGAGGACGGTCTGGACCTCGGAGTCCTCACCGCCATCAGCGCGTTGGCGCACTGGCAGAGCTACCTGGAGCAGAACCGGCGCGGCGAGCTCTACGAACTCGCCATCCGTTCCATCGAGGACATCGACCAGGAGGTGTCCGCGGATCTCGACGACTTCCTCGCCACACCGGAGATGGCGGCCGAGTACGAGCGCATCCGGCGGCTGCTGGCCCCAGACGCGAAGTAGGGGCGCCCGGCGGAAGCCGACAGCGCACGGACGGTTCGGTACCACCGCCGAAGTCCGCCGCGGGCGGTCTGCCGGGCAGTCAGTCCCCGGCCCGTATCAGCCCGCTCTCGTAGGCGAAGATCACTGCGTGGATACGGTCGCGGAGGCCGAGTTTGGCCAGGATGCGGCCGAGGTGGGTCTTGACGGTCGTCTCCCCGACGAAGAGGCGGTCGGTGATCTCGCCGTTGGCCATTCCCCGGGCGACCAGGGCGAGGACGTCCCGTTCCCGGTCGGTGAGTGCGGCCAGGCGGCTGCGCTCTGCGGGCGCGGACGTGGGGGACTGCAGGACGAAGCGTTCGACCAGGCGCCGGGTGAGCGAGGGCGCCACCATGACCTCGCCCCGCAGCACCGCGCGGACGGTCACCAGGATCTCCTCGGCAGGGGCGTCCTTGACGAAGAAGCCGTTCGCGTCGGCCCGCAGGGCCGCGTAGGCGTACTCGTCGAGATCGAAGGTGGTGACGACGAGGATGCGGGGCCCATGGGGCTGCGCGCAGAGGTGCTCGGTCGCGGCGAGCCCGTCCAGACCGGGCATGCGTACGTCCATCAGGACGAGGTCCGGCTCCAGGGCGGCCACGCCCGCGATCGCCGCGTCGCCGTCGGCGGCCTCGCCCACCACGGTGAGATCGGGCTGGCTGTCGACGACCATGCGCAGTCCCATCCGGATCAGTTCCTGGTCGTCGCAGATCAGCACCCGGGACGATGACGGGCTCCGGCTGGTCATGGGGCCGAGGGCCAGGACACGGCGGGCCGCGGCCGCCGCGTGACCCTGCCGCTGTGTGGAGCGTGATTCGTACCGGTGTGAATTCTTCGGCGTCGACCGACGACTCCCCGGTACCGGGACTCCGGGCATGGCGCGGATGGGCGCCTCCGCTGATCTGCCAGCGAATACGGTGACCGGCGGCGAAGCGGTAGGCGGTGAAGCTCATCGGTACGGTGACCTTCGAAGGCGCCTAATGTCGCATATGTTCAATAGCCGCCCGAAGCGCATGACATGGCGTAGCCCGCGCGCCGGCAGCCCCCGATCCCGCGCACCCGGACCCCGCGCACCCGGAACCCCGGACCCGGCAAGGCCTACCCGGCGGCGCCGAAGCCGGCGATCGACAGTTGGGCGCCGCCGCCCAGATAGTGGCCGAGGGCGATGCCCGTCGTCGGCACGATGGCCTCCGGGATGGCGCCGGTGCCGGTCCAGCGGACCTGTACATGCTTGGCCGGTTCGGCGTTGGCCGGCTCGCCGGTCCACTCGTGGGTGGCGAAGACGACGGTGAGGAAGCCGCCCGGTGCCTCGACGCCCCAGGCGCCGTGGATGAGGTGGGCGACGCGCAGCGACTTCGGGTCGACGACCAGCCCGGTCTCCTCCCGCAGTTCACGCACGGCCGTCTCGGTGACGGGCTCGCCGGGGTCGCTCTTGCCGACCGGAAGGTCCCACAGACCGTTCCCGTACTTGGCGCCCGGGCCCCGCTGGAGGAGGACGACCCGGTTGTTCTCCTTGTCGTGGACGATGACGGCGGCCGCCAGGAGAGTCATCGATTCCACCGCGGGCCGCAGGGCCGGAGGCCTGCCGCCGGTGTGCTGGTCCGCCACGGGTTTCCCTTCGTCGATGGGCTCGCTCGGCATGCTAGGGAAGGCCGTCCGCCCGCGGGGCGGTTTCCGGTCCCGACGGCCTGCGGACGCCGCCGGTCGCTACACCGAAATGCGGATTGACACGCCCAAACCACCGCCCTTGAGTGGACGCCAGGCAGAACCGCAGGGGGAGACGTCATGCCTGGTCACAGCAACTCATCCGCGCCGCAGCCGCCGCTGCAACCACCACTGCCCGGAGTCCCGAACGACCGGCTCTGCCGTGAGCTGCTGGAGGCGAGCGACGCCGCCGCCGACACCGGCGACCTGGCGACCGCCGCCGCCCATGCCCGTACCGCGGCGATGCTGGCCGCCTCCGCAGGGCTGGCGACCCACCTGCGGGCCGCCCAGCTGCGCCAGGGACGCCTGGCCCTGCTGGCCGGGGACCATGAGGCCGCCGCCGACTGGTTCCGGCAGGCCGGGGCGCCGGAAGCGGACCGGCCCCCACCGCGCCCATCGGACGACGCGGCCCGCGCCGAGCCCGGCCCCCGGCTGTGGGGGCGGCTGCGCCACACCTGGCGCGCCCCGGAACCGCGACGGTCCCCCGACCCGGCAGGGCCTGCCGCGCACCCTGCGCCGCAGCTGGCGATCGCGCTGCTCGGCTCCCTCAACGTCAGCGTCGACGGCGTCCCCGCCGAGGGCTGGAACGGCCACCGGACCCGCTCACTGCTCGCCTTCCTGGCCACCCACCGCGACCCCTGGCCGCACCGGGAGGCGCTGATGGGCGCCTTCTGGCCGGACTCCGCCCCCGAGGCCGCCCGCAACAGCCTCGGTGTCGCACTGCACCAGCTGCGCCAGACCCTGCGCACCGCCACCGGTGATCCCGTGGTCGTCTTCAGCTGCGGCACGTACCAGCTCTGCCCGGGCCTCGGCCTGTGGCTGGACTCCGACGAGTTCGAACTGCGGCTGTGCACCGCCCGGGACGCGGAGGACCGCGGCGACAAGACCGTCGCGGTGACGGACTACGAGCAGGCGCTCGCCCTCTACCGGGGCGAGTTCCTCGCCGAATCCCCGTACGAGGAATGGAGTGCCCTCTACCGGGAGCGGCTGCGCCTGGCCCACCTCGACGCCCTCGCCCGGCTCAGCGAACTGCACTTCACCACCGGACGTTACGTCCCCTGCGCCGAGCTCCGCCGCCGGCTGGTCGAACTGGACCCGTGCCGGGAGAGCGCCCACCGCCGCCTGATGCGCTGCCTGAGCCGGATCGGTCAACCCCACCTGGCCATCCTCCAGTTCCGCTCCTGCGCCAAGGCCCTGCGGGCCGAACTCGGCATACCGCCACAGCGCGAGACGGCGGCACTGTACGACCGGCTCCGCGCCGACCTTCCGGTGTGAGCGTCGTTCGACACGTGGCTTAACGCGCCGGGCCGCGCGATTAAGCGGTGCCCAGCGAGGCCGTTAAGCGGCGTCCGGCATAACCGGTGCCATGGCCGGCGGCACTCCGCCGCCGAGCCGACCGCTCACAAACAGAGGAGAACGGCATGTCAGGCCAGCCGGATCTCACCGACGTCGGTTTCGGCGTCGACGCCAGGGCCCTCCAAGTCACGGACAACGACGGCATTCCGTCCAGCCTGATCGTCACCGGTTCGTTGCCGATCACAGTCAGTCTGACCTTCGAGGCCAAGGGACTGGCCCTGCCACTGATCACCAACCCGACCTACGAAGTGACCTACGCCTTCAACTCGCGTAGCGGCACCCCTGACGTCATCCGCAACGTCATCCGCACACTCAACACGAGCGGGGGCCCGTCGCCCACGCAGGTCGTGGTCAGCGGCGCCACCACCCAGGACGTTCTGCCCCCGGGCACGCTCGTGCCGGGGATCTACGAGGTCGTGGCGACGGTCCGATTCCCTGGCAAGCCAGGCATCGGCGCATTCGCCACGACCCCGGTGATCCAGGTCATCTGAGATGAGCGACGACGAGCTGACCCGGCTTGACGGCGTTGGCGCGTCCACCGCTCGCAGGCTGGCCGCCGCCGGGATCCGCACGTACGCCGACCTGTCGGCCGCATCCACGGGTGAGGTCCTGGCCGCCCTGCGTGGCCTGCACGGCCTGTCCGTGAGCCGGGTCGAGCAATGGCGCAAGAGCGCGGCCGAACTCCTCGCGGCGGCACCCGAGTCCGAGCCGGACGCGGCAGATGAAGAGTACGAGAGCTTCATGCTGCGGGTCCGGCTCGACCGGGGCCGGGTCCGCGCGACGGAGATCCGCAGAGTACGCACCGGGGAGACCCGGCACTGGCCCGAGTGGGACGCCCAGGCGCTGCTGGCCTGCGTCCTGGGCCGGCCGGCCCCGCCGGAGGCCGACGTACAGCCGGAGCCGGAGCCGGTGGCAGCGGTGGCGGGAGCCGACGAGCCCGGGGCTCGCCCCGTGCCGCCGACCGTCGTCCTGGCCGAGCCTCGGCTGTCGGTCGGGGACGGCGGCACCGTACGCGCGTGGGCGCCGTTCGCCATGGACGTCGCGCTCGAACTGCCGCGGTCCGGTGGCCCGGAGCAGCGCTTCGCGTACTACGCGGCCGTCACCGAGACCCTGACCGATGCCGGACGGCGGATGCTGGCCGACGGCCGGGGTGTGGTGGTCGCCGGACACCCCGTCATCCGGCTGCCGTTGCCCGGCCTGCCGCCCGGCACCCACTGCCTGGGCGTCGCGGTCAGCCTGCGCGAACCCGGCGGGCTCCACCCGAGCGCGCTGGCGGCCACCGTGGACGGGCTCGTGCTCAGCCTGTGACGGCGACGGGCACCGGACCACGCCTCACGCGGCGGAGTCCGAGTCCGGGCCCGCCTCGTCGTCCCAGGCGATGCCGATCTCCCGCAGCCAGCGGCTGTCCTCCGGTCCCGGCCCGGAAGGCATGGCCGACGGCTGCGGGACGGTCGGCGCGGTGGGCACTTCGGTTCGTACGATCGAAAGGCCGCCCTTCCCGCCCGCATGGGTGACAGTCTCGTCGCCGCGCTCCAGCACCACCAGCTCGTACCGGGGCGGCCACTGCATCAGTATCCGTCGCCGGCAACTCGGGCAGAACCATTCCTCGGCGCCCGATGCCAACGTGTTGACCAGCCGCATTTCATGGGTCGTGCTCATGGCGTCTCTCCGTACCGGCGCGGAACAGGGAAGTCGGATCGGGGACCGGACCGGCCGCGGGGTGGAGCGGCCGTACGCCCGTATCCGGTTCATGCCCATTGCGCGCTGATCGCCAATCAGTTTTCCGGCAGTCGGGACTTCGCAGACGTCGGGTGACGGTCGCCGTCGGCCCGGCGGTGGTGTTTCCTCACTCGCTTGCCGGATAGCCAGCGACGGTGATCGCCGTGAGCATGGTGTGACATCCGACCCTTGGGGGATGCCGTGCCCGGAGGAAGCGGCGGTTCGCTGGATATCGACGGTCAGGACGTCCGGCTGGCCGTGGTGATGAACGGCGGGGTGAGCCTGGCCGTCTGGATCAGCGGCGTCACCCAGGAACTGCACCGGCTCGCCACGGCCCGGCGCGCGCCGGGCCGGGCCTATCTGCCGTTGCTCGACCTGCTCCAGGCCACGGCGCGGGTGGATGTGATGGCGGGTACGTCGGCCGGCGGTATCAACGGGGCGTTCCTGGCACTCGGGCTCGCCCGCGGCTCGGACATCGAGGCGATGCGGGACCTGTGGCGGGACAAGGGCGCAGTGGACAAACTGCTGCGCGACCCGCTGCAGAAGAACCCGCCGTCCGTCCTCAAGGGGGACGACTACTTCCTCGCCGAGGTGACGAAAGCCCTCCGGAAGGTCGGCGCTCGAGGAGCGGGTGGCCCGGCCGTCGCGGGGGAGGGGGACGAGGCGGCCGTGGAGCTGATTCTCTCGGGCACGCTGTGGCGCGGCCGTGAGACGTCGTTCAGCGACGACCTGGGCGTACGCATCACCGAGACCGACCGCGACGCGCTGTTCCGCTTCGGCTGGCGGGCCGATGGCCCGGCCGACAGCACGGTGTGCGATCTGGACGGCCCTGACGCGGTGGACCGACTGGCCGTGGCGGCCCGCTGCACCTCCTCTTTTCCCGCCGCCTTCGAGCCGCACTGGGTCGAGGTGTCCGGCGAGGCCGCGGGTGGCGAGGGCCTCTGGGAAACAGCCGCGGGGACGGCCAACTTCGGCACGTCGCAGTACGTCGTGGACGGCGGCCTGCTGCTCAACAAACCCGTCCGGCCCGCGATGGAGGCCGTCTACCGGCAGCCCGCGCAGTGGCAGGTCCGCCGTGTGCTCGCCTATGTCGTCCCCGACCCCGGAGAACAGCAGCCCCCGCAGCGGCCGTCCGCCGGGAAACCCACGACTCCCGAGCCGCTGCCGACCGCTCCCGAGGTAGTCCTCGGCACACTCACGCGGCTGCGCTCGACCGACTCCGTCTCCCGCGAACTGGCGGAGATCCGCTCCCGCAACACCGATACGCACGTCCGGCGGCGGGCCCGGGACCGGTTCGCCGCCGCCCTGACCGAGGACGCCGGACAGCTGGCCGTGTCCGCGTGGCCGGCCTACATCGAGGTCCGCACCGACAGCGCCGCGCGCACGATCGGCTGTCTGCTGGCCGCGGGGCAGAAGGCCTCCGACACGAGCCGTTGGAGCGAGACGGACCTGGTCGCCCAGCTCAGAAGGCTGCTGGTGCGGCGCCGCGCGGAGGCGGAGCCGTTCTTCATCCCCCAAGACCCGCCGGATGCGGCCGTCACCCGTACGGCGGAGTACTGGGACTGGGGGCAGACCACCGTTCAGCGGCTGCGCGACATGGCTGTGGACGTGCTCCGCCGGGCCGTGTGGCTGGCCTGGATCGGCTCGCCCGAGCGAAGGGCGATCGTCCAGGCCCGTGCCGAGGCCAGCCGCGTCTTCAAGGACCTCCAGGCCGACCGGCGCGGCCTGGAGGAGTTCTGGACGGCCGCCTCCGGGGACCCCGGCCGCCCGATCCCGGTCCGCAGGACCGACGCACAGGGCCGGGCAGCCGACATCGCGCAGTTGCGGGACTGGCTCGGCGACACGCTCACCGCCTGGGGGCAGGAACCGGCCGGCGGTGCGGAGGAGCGCCGCCGAGGTCAGTACGGGCAGGCACGGGGGCTCGCCGAGTGTCTGGCGCAGTGCGCGGACGCGATCTCCGCCGTCGTGGAAAAGGGCAACAGCGTGCTGGACCCCGACGGTTCGGAGCGCGACCGCCTCAAGGCCCTCTACGAATACCTGCTCGCCGACGCGTCCGCAGGGCCGGAGGCCGTACTGGAGCGCATGCTGCGCCTCGAGGTGGTCCAGCAGGCCTTCTCGGGCGTGGCCCACGACGTCGAGCAGGAGGTCGAGCTGGTCCAGTTCTCCGCCGGTTCGCCCGGCCTCGTCACCGGCAGGCAACTGCACCACTTCGGCGCTTTCTGGCGGTCTTCCTGGCGGGTCAACGACTGGATCCACGGACGCATGGACGGCGCCGCGCAGATCGTACGGACGCTGCTGTCGCCGGAGCGGCTGCGCCAGCTCGGCACGGTGCCGGACGAGGGGATGGTCGAGGAACGCGTCGAGCAGCTCGTGTCGGCGGTCCGGGCCTGTGCGGTGGCGGCCGAAGACGAAGCCGACACGGTGTGGCTGGCGCAGCAGTGGCAGGCCGTGGAGCCGGACTGCCGTGACTTCGTCAGGGACCACGTCGTGAGCGCGGCCACCCCGCTCGCCGACTCCGATCGGAGAGCGCCCACCGGTAAAGAGGTCTCGGACGCCGCCGCGACCGACCCACGGTTCGTACGCTGCGTGGCCGCCGTCACGCTCGCCCTGCACCTGCGCATCCTGCGGGAGGACCTGCAGGCCCTCGCCGCGGCGGTACGGGACGAACAGCGAGGCACCGCACCTGACAGCCCCGCCGGACAGACGGCTGCCGCGGGCGCCACACAGGGCGGGGAGACCTGGCTCCGAGGCTACGGCGCGGCGGTCGGCAGGCAGTCGCCGTTGTCTCCGCCGGACCTGCGGGAGCAGTGGGAGCGGGCGGCAGCCATCGGTGGTCAGACCATCGAGGACGACATCGGCACCGACTACTTCGCCCGCACCATCTCCAGGGCGGCTGCTGTCACCGCCGGTGTGATGGGCGCACCCGGGCTGCCCGGCCGGGCGAAGCGGCCCGTCGGCATGGTGCTGAGCGCCCTGCGCGGCTACACCCTGGCCGTCTGGGCCATGGTCACGTTCATGACCAGTGGGAGCAGCGTCGGTCGTAACGCCGTCCACCTGGCGGTCGCCGTGGGCGGAACGCTTCTGGGCGTCTCACTGGTCGTCCCGGGCATGCCGCTCGCGGTCCCGCTGCTGGGCGCGCTGCTGCTGATCGCCGGCTGGTCGGCGGCGGCCCTGCTCGACAAACGGACGAAACCCGTCGGGCGAAAGCTGCTTCCCCTCGCCTGTCTCGCCCTTCTCCTCGTCGTCGGATACGGGGTCTGGGCCTGGGGGCACGACGGCCTCAGCAGCCTGCTCGGATTCCTGGTCAAGGCCGGCGTGGTCGTCATGGCGGTCTTCATCGGCTGGTGGATCAGCCGCGCCCACACCACACCCACAGCGTCGGCGAGCCCGGCCGACAAGTCCGGAGGCCAGGACGGCCACGACCCGGCCGGGCCGAACGGCTGAGCCCGTGCCGAGCATGAGGCCGCCCGGCACCCGAGCGGCCTCATCGCCGGCAGTCAACGCCCGGTTCAGCCGACCGGCAGGACGGCGGTGTGCTCCTCGCGGACGGCCTTGAGGGAGCGGGGGTCGAGACCGAGCAGGCTCAGGATCGTCGGTGCGATCTGCTTGGTCTGCACGTGCGCGGAGTCGCGCACGCCGTCCGGGACGGAGGCGCCGGACACGACGAGCGGAACCGCGAGGTCGTCGGAGTGGCCGCCGCCGTGCTCGGCGACCTTCTTGGTGCCGCCGGTGTAGACGACGCCGTACTGCGCGACACCGAGGAGGTCAGGGACCCGGGCGTCGCCGGCCTTGACGTGGAAGTAGCCGGCCGCGGCCTGGCCGGCGTAGACCTTGCTGAGCCCGCTGTGGGTGTAGGCCTTGGGCGCGGCGTTGATGTCGGTGCCGGTGCCGCTCTGTGCGAGCAGGTACTTCTTGGCGAAGGCGGTGGCGGCCGCGGAGCGGTCGGAGAGCCAGAGCAGCATGGCGTCGTCGTCCACCGCGTGCGTCACCAGGTCGGCGGCGCCGGGGTGCAGCTTCTTCCAGGCGGCGTCGAGGCCGTCCAGCAGCGGGCCGTCGTCGACGCGGGTGAGCGCGGCGGGGTCGGTGGGCGACTGGCCGTGCTTGGCGGAGAGGACGACGGCGGTGCTGCCGGACAGGTGCCGCTTGCGGATCTCGGCGGTCAGGGCGCCGATCTCCGTGTTGACGTAGTCCAGGTTCTTCACCAGCAGCGGGCCCGGGACGTTCTTGGCGGTGTAGCCGCCGGTGAGGCCGTCGGAGGCGGGCAGCTTCTGTGCGGTGGAGACCGACTGGAAGTTGAGGCCGAAGATCGCCGGGGTGCCGACCTTGTGGGTGCGGCTGTGGTCGTAGCCGTCGATCTCGTTGAGGACGGCCTTCACCTTGTAGCCGTCGTACTGCTCGGTGGCCTTGTTGTCCGTGGTCCAGTCGTTGCCGGCGGCGTAGCCGAGGGCGTCGCTGTTGATCTCCGGGGTGAACAGGTCCTGGACGCCGGTGCCCGAGGGGCCGTTGAGGATCTCGTAGGCGGCGTGCTTGTCCGACCAGGCGGTGCGCAGACCCGCCTTGCGGGCCACCTCGAAGATCGTGTTCACCTTGAGGTACGAGTGCGGGTACACCGGCTTGCAGGTCTTCGGGTCGACGGGCAGCTTCGACGCGTTGATCAGGCTCTCCGGCCGGCCGGTCATCGACAGGATGCTCTCCGGCAGGCCCGCGAGGCCCTGACCGGCGTCGATGGAGGCCTGGTTCTTGTCCAGGTCCTCGGTGAGGTCCACCTCGACCCCGGGCTTGACGCCCTTGCAGCTGGTGGTTCCCGCCGGGAGAAGCGCGGCGTTGTAGGTGTCGTCGTAGTAGATGCCCGTGGTGCCGGGGCTGCCGCCGGTCGCCTGGGCGACCATGCCGGGGAAGGAGTCGGACGGCGTGGTGGTGCTGGCGTGGGTGTACTCCACGCCGCCGCCGGCCAGCCGGGCCAGCGCGGACTTCGGGTGCCTGGCGATGTACCAGGCCAGGTCCGACTGGTGCAGCCCGTCGACGGAGATCAGCAGAACGTGCCTGGCGGCGGCCGCCGGGTGGGGGGAGGCGGCGAACGCGGACGGCTGGGCCGCGGTCACTCCGGCCAGGACTCCGGTGGCGGCGAGGACGGCTGCGGGTCTGACGTAACGTCTGGACATCTGATCTCTCCCGGGTGTTCGGGGCGTGTTGCGGGTGCCGGGCTCATCAGAGTCGTGCCCTGTGTACCGGAACCGGCGCATCCGTGAACACACCCGGAATGGGCGGTCGGGGCTTCACCAAGCAGGTCTGGTTTTCCCCAAGGAGGAGGGCGTCCCCGCCCTCGGGCGAGCCGAACGACCGGAGCCGGCAGGCCGCCGGTGGGGTGAGTCCGGGTCAGCCCTCGAAGCCCTGGGCGCGCAGGATCCGGTCGACGCGGGTGCGGTGGGCCTGCTCCCACGCGTCGAGGGTCTCGGCGGCCTCCGAACGGAAGAAGGCCCCCGGTATGGGGGCCTTCGACCTCTTGGAAACAGCCGGCCGGGTCAGTGCAGGGCGCTGACCTCGGTTGCCGAGAGCGTGCGCGGGTAGACGTGGACGTCCGCGACGGAGCCGGGGAAGGCCAGGTAGGGGGTCGTGGCGGAGGCGCTGTTGACGCAGCCGCCGATGGTCAGGGGCAGGGAGGAGTCGTACTGGGGGCTGAGGTTGGTGGCGGTCCCGACCAGGGTGCCGTTCTGGTAGAGGGCCATGTTGCCGGTGGTGGACGCCCCCGGGACCGGTGCCCGGAAGGTGGCGACCAGGTGGGTCCAGGTGCCGACCGGGCCGGAGTTGTTGTCTCCTTCGGCGGTGGGGAAGTCGGAGTTCTCGTCGTTGGTGGTGGTGGTCTGGAACATCCAGGCGGCGCTGGGTTTGTCGTAGGAGAGGTAGAAGGACTGGTGCTGGGTGGTGCCCTGGCAGACGGCGGCGGTGCCGAGGGCCGAGTTGATCTTCACCCAGGCGGAGACGGTGTAGTCGCCGAGGGTGTTGACCGCGCTCTGCCTGCTCTTGAGGAAGCCGGTGCTGCCGTCGAAGGCGACACTGCCGGACAGGCCGCTCGGTGCGTCGCTGCCGTAGGTGGCGCCGCCGGTGGCGGTGACCGGGTTGAGGGAGGCGCTGTCGGTGCCGTTGGCGGCGAGCTTCCAGTCGTCCTCGGGCATGCCGTTCTGCCAGCCGCCGGGCACGATCACGCTGTTCGCGTCGGCGTCACTCGCCGGCATGGCGTAGGGGTAGACCTGGACGTCCGAGACGGAGCCCGGGAAGGCGTTGTACGGCGAGGTCGCGGCAGGGTCGTTGACGCAGCCGCCGACGGTCAGGGGCATCGAGGAGTCGTACTGCGGGGTGAGGTTGGTGGCGGTCCCCATGAGGGTGCCGTTCTGGTAGATGGACATCACGCCGCTGTTGTCGTCGCCCTCCACGGGTGCGGTGTAGGTGACCAGGAGGTGGGTCCAGGTGCCCACGGCCCCGGTGTTGGTGTCTCCTTCCGCGGTGGGGAAGTCGGCGCTGTCGTCGTTGGTGGTCGTGGTCTGGAACATCCAGCCCTTGTTGCCCCGGTCGTAGCCGATGTAGAACGCCTGGTGCTGGCTGGTCCCCTCGCAGATGGCGGTGGCCGGGTTGTCCGTGGAGTCGAGCTTCACCCAGGCGGAGACGGTGTAGTCGGCGGAGGTGTCGACGGCGGTGTGGTCGCTCTCCAGGAAGCCGGTGCTGCCGTCGAAGGAGGTGGCGGTGTCCGGGGCGTTGACCGCGTCCGGTCCGGTCGAGCCGAAGGTCGCCCCGCCGACCGCGGTGAACGGGTTGTCCCCGCGTGCGTCGGTGCCGTCGGCGGCCAGCTCCCACTCGTTGTCGGGGGTGTCGCTGCCGGTGGCCTCCGGCACGAGCAGGTTCGGCGCGATGCCGACGACCTGGGTGTTGGTGTCGTTGAGGTAGCGGGCGGCGAGGTCGTCGTAGTACGTGTTCGACGGGTTGCCGCTCGAGAGGTCCGCCGCCTTGACGGTCGAGGAGGTGGCCGTGCCGTCCGTGGAGACCGCCGCGGCGAAGTCGATGACCTGGGTGGGGAAGTTGTCGAGCAGGTACTGGTTCACCTGCTCACGCGCGGACTCCTGGGTCGCCGTGCCCGGGTGCGCGGCGGTGAACGGCGCGATGGTGGTGAGGTAGACGGTGATGTTGGAGTTCTGCGTGACCGGCTGCCCGTTGACGTAGGCCTGTCCGTCGTCGGTGTAGTAGGAGCTCAACTCGCTGTTGAGCGCGGCCAGTCCGGTCTCGACGCCGGTGGCGCAGGCGTCGGCGGTGCCGGTGCAGTTGAGCAGGTCGGCGGCGCCGGTGGAGACCAGCACGGTCCGCACGTTGCCCTGCGCCAGCACGTTGCGGTCCAGCGGGTTGAGCGCGTTGGTCGGGCTGTCGCTGGACGTGCCCTGCGGCAGCAGGTTGTTGCTCAGGCTGGTGCTGTTGGTGCCCGCGTTGAGCACGCCGTAGTCCACCGAGGAGTCCCCGTTGGCGTCGCCCACGATGGCGCCGGTGATGGCGTCGCTCAGGTGGTGCCGGCCGTCGCCGCTCGCGGTGTCGCCGTTGACGCTCTGGTCACCGTAGAGGACCAGGGAGCCGGTGGGGGCGGAGGCGGGCGTGGTGACGTCGATGCCGGCCAGGTACGGCAGACCGGTGTACGTGGTCTGCGTGAACTTGGTGGCCGCGGTGTCGCCGGTGCGGTTGGCCGCGTCGCTGACCCACACGGGTGTCTGGGCCGTGGCGTGGCCGGGCAGCGCGGACACCGAGCCGTGCACCTGGAGGCTGACCAGCACGGTCGCCTGCTGTGTCACGGCCAGCGTCACCGGGTCGCTGGTGACGTCGCCGCCCGCCGGAATCGTGACCGTGGCGGCGCCGCCGAAGGCCAGCGCCACCGGTGCCGCGGCCGCCGTGGCGCCGCCCGCGGTGGTGTCCTGCAGGGCGACGGAGGCCGCGTCGAAGGTCACCGGGCCGCTGCCCATGGCGTTGGACAGGTGGATGCGGACGCCGTTGCCGTCGTCGGAGCCGATGCTGACGTGGGCCGGGACGCGCAGCGTCTGCCCGTTGACGGTGGCGGCGCTGCCACCGGACTGCGTCACCTTGGCGGTGTCCTGGACGGAGGACCAGGTGCCGACCCAGTGCTGGGCGCTGGTTCCGCTGCCGGTGGCGGTCAGCGGCCGCAGGCCCATGCCCAGGATGTGCAGCGCCGGCTGGCCGGCCTGGACGCCGTTGGTGAACAGCGGCAGGGAGATGCTGCTGATGACCGAGCCGGGGCAGGTCAGCGGGACGCTGACGGCGTAGATCTTCGGGCCGGGGCTGGGGCTGGTCTGGGTGTTGTTGCTGTGGTTCTGGTGGACGAGGGTCAGCGTGGCCCCGGAGGCCGGCCCGCTCAGCCAGTCGGGCACCGTGTCCAGCGTGTACGACTGGTCGGCGGGGTCGCCGTTCGGGTCCAGGCAGTTGTTCTTGGCGTAGGTGATGGTGCCGGTGGCGCCCTTGGCCGCGCCGCCGGTGGCGAAGGCCAGGAAGACCACGGCGCCGCCGGTGTTCACCGCGCCGCTGCCCGGCACGGTGACGGTCTGCCCGGAGGCCAGCATGTTGTCGTAGGTGCCGGTGCCGAACTTCGGCAGCGCGATGCTCGTACCGTCGACGGTCACCGACTTGCCGCTCTGCCAGCCCGAAGTGCCGGTCAGGTCGGCGGAGTTGATGCTGTTGCCGGACCCGTCGGCGTCGGCCGTGCTGGTCGTGGTGGTGAAGGTGCTGGTCGCGGTGTTGTTCAGGCAGCTGCTCGTGCTGTTGATCGCGCAGGTCAGCGCGGGCGCGAGGCGCAGCACGTCGAGGCCGGCCTGGTAGCCGGTCGAGCTGGGGTTCTTGCCGGTCAGGGTGAGGGTCAGGGTGTGCACGCCCTGCTTGAGGGTGAGCAGTTGGCCGTTCGGGTCCTTGGGGATGCCGAGGTTGACGAACCGGGTGGTGACGTAGGAGTTGTAGGCGTCGAGGCCGCTGAGCAGGGTGGCCTGGGTGGGCTTGCCCGCGTCCAGGACCAGGTTGTAGATGCCGTAGTCCTTGGCCCTGGTCAGGTTGGCCCCGAAGCTCCAGGGACCGTCCTTGGGGATGTCGAAGCTGAACGTCGCGCTGTCACCGCTGACCACCTTCGAGGTGGTGCTCTTGTTGGCCAGCATGGCCTGGTAGCCGTCGGCGAACTCGTAGCCGCTGCCCGCGGCCTGGCTGATCAGCTGACCGCCCTTGGACGTGGTGGTCGCCTTCGGCACCACGGTGGTCGTGCCGTCGGTGTTGGTCGCCGTCCAGCCGGCGATCATCTTGTCGCCGTAGGCGTACGTCGGGGTGCTGGTACCGGCGTAGAAGGCGTAGCTCGTCTGGGTGATGGACGTCGAGCCCGCCTGGTCCACGGCCTTGGCGTACAGCGTGTGCGGTCCCGCCTTGGCGGGGGCGAAGGCGGGGGAGGCGCTGCCGTTGAGGACCGCGGTGCCGGTGCCGGGACCGTTGTCCGAAGTGGCGTAGTAGACGTGGCCCGGCACGATCGTCGTGCTGGTGGTCCAGTGGGTGACGCTGCTGCTGTAGACCGTGTTGCCGAGCGTGGCGTCCAGCGCGAACAGGTAGCCGGTGATGTTGTTGGTGTGGTTGTTGCTGATCGTGAAGGTGCCCTTGTCGCCGAAGGCGGCACCGATCTGCTTGGCCGGGAACTGACTCGAGGTCACCGTGGGCGCGGGAGGCGCGCTGGTGTCCACCGTGAAGGTCTGCGTCTTGGTCCAGATGCCCGATCCGGTACCGGCCCAGTAGCCGGCCGCGTTCTGCGCGGTGGCCTTCCAGGTGTAGGTGCCGTCCGGCAGGCTCGGGGTGGTCCAGTCACTGCCGTTGGTGTTGTAGCGGGCGCGCTTCTTCGAGTCGGTACTGGGACCGAAGCCCTGGTGGACCAGGGTGCCGGAGGAGTTGTAGACGTTGTACTCGATGCGCACCAGTTCGCTTCCGCCGGCCAGGTCGGGGTCGACCGCGCGCGCGGACAGCGTCGGGGTGTGGGTGGTGGTCATCGTCTTGCCCAGGTTCACGCTGGACGGCTTGATGGCCGGGGTGCCGGTGCCGTTCTTCAGCTTGGGCCGGTAGCTGTACGTCACCGACATGGTGGCGCCGCCGCCGTAGGCGAGCTGCTTCCACTGCGTGGCGTCGTTCATGTCGGGCGACTGGACCATCAGCGTCATGCTCTTCCAGCCGCCGGCCGCCGCGCTCTGCGCCCGGGAGGTCACGTCGAACTCCAGTGACGGCGGGCTGACCCAGGAGTTGGCGCCGTCGGTGACCGGGCAGGTGCCGGCCTCGTGGCTCTTGGGGTTGGTGCCCAGCGAGCCGGTGCGGCCGCCGGGCTCATGACCCCAGTACAGCGACGACGAACCCCACCCGGCGGGACGGTCGGTGCCGTAGACGGCGGCCGGGGTGTCCGAGCAGGAAGCGGCGGAGAGCTGCTTCACGTACAGCGAGGCGTGCGTGACCACCGCGCCCTTGATGCCGCTCGTGTTCATCTGGTAGTAGGTGCGGGCCCGCTCGCCGTTGCCGGGGGAGGAGTTGTCCCACCCTTCGCGGGCGTTGGTGGAACCCGAGGTGGACGTCGAGTTGTAGACGTTCCACCCGTTGTCGGAGATCCGCGCCCAGTCCAGCTGGGAGGGCCTGCCGCTCCACTCGGGGTCGACGTAGACCGGGTAGGCGGTGCTCTTGGCGGTGAGCAACTTCTGGTCGAGGCCCAGCAGTTGCCTGCCGTGCCGGAGGCTCACCCGGACCCGGGCGCGGTGCCTGCCGACCTTGGCGGCCGCCTGCTGCTCGGCACGGGCCGAGGAGACGGTCGCCGTGCGGGCCGAGGGCGTGCCGGCGGACTTCTGGCCGGCGCTGTCCCACATCAGCGCGGTGTCACTGTGGAACACCGTCTCGCCGGTGCGTCTGTCGGTGGCCCGAGCCCCGCCGTCACGCGTGGGGGTCAGCTCGACATGGGACGAGGTGGTGTTCAGCGCGAGGCTCCGCAGCCGCGGATCGGCGGCCGCCTTGCGGGACTTGACCACGAGGATCGAGGAGTAGCCGGAGGCGTCCGCGGTCAGCTGGAGGTCCACCTGGGGCAGTACGTCGGGGTAGGTGGCGGTGGCGCCGGAGATCACCGGCTCGGGCAGCCTGCCCGGCCAGGAGAAGCCCAGCCGGTCACTGCCGCTGCGCATCGTGACCAGCGGGTCCGAACCGCCGTCGGAGAACGCCACGTCGGTGACCGCGGCCCGGGGCGCCCAGGTTCCGTTCGCCTGCCGCACCAGCTTCGTGTCGATCGGCACCCACTTCCCGTGCCGCAGGGTGCGCTGCGGCATCGAGGAGTCGGTGCGGGTGAAGGTGCCGTTCGGGTTGGCCACCACCAGCGTTCCGGTGTCGGTGAGTTGGTCGATCGTCACCGGCTTGCCGGTCGCCTTGGCCCGCGCGGACGCCGCCTCCGTGGCGTTGAGGCGCCGGGCGTTGGACCGGGAGTGCGGGCTGTGCGAGGTCGGGTGCGACGACCGGGCGGAGGTGGCAGGCGTCGCGTGGGCCGTCACCGTGGCGGTCAGCGAGCCGGCGGCCAGGGCCGCGACGACGGCGACGGCGACGGGTCTTGGCACCGGCCGTCTGGACGCGGGCATGCGTGTGCGGAAGGCGGACATTCGAAGTCGGGATCCTTTGCAGGTCTCGGGCGGTCCCCCCGTGGGCCCCGCGCCGAGGTGCATTCTGTGCGGCCGATGTGAGCCGGGTCCATCGTCGATTGATCGCCTGGTGACCGAACCAGGTCCGTTTTTGACGTATGCAGGTCAAATTGAGTTCAACCCTAGGGGATTCCTTTGCGATCCATGTGCACGAGCTTTGCATGCCGTGTTGATCTCACGCCCTAGCGTGAAGCTTTCGTGGGGGCTTGATCAACTGTGCCTCCACTCGGCGTGCGCTCAACCGACCTGGACCGAAGGCCACTTGGGCGCCCACAGAATCACCCGGGGGCGGCTTTGTCGTGCCCTGGGCCGGGAACGGGGGAGGGCTCACGATGACGCGAACGGCCGGGCTGGGGAGACGGATAGGACGGGGCGTCAGACGGCTCCGTGGTCTCAGCCTCATGACAACGGGTGTCCTCGTGGTGAGCATGCTCATCCCCGCCGCGGACGCGATGGCCGCGCCGGGCTGGCATCGGCACGTCTCCGCCCCGGACGTGGCCAAGGACAAGCGGATTCCCTTCACGCACGCGAAGCCGAAGGCGGCCGCGGCGTCGAAGAGGTTCACCCGGTTCGATCCCGCGGGGCACGCGTCGTTGCCGGGCGCGGGGAGCGCGACGGTGTCGCTGACCGCTCCGTCCACCGGTGGGCGTTCCGCGCACGCGGCGGCGGGTTCGGCGTCCTCGCGGCGGACGGTGTCGCGGGTGCGGGCGGGGTCGTCGCCGGTGCTGCTGTCGGCGGTGCGTTCGGGCGCCACGGCACGCCGGGTCCGGGTGACCACGGCCGACCAGAAGACCGCACGGGCCGCCGGTGTGCACGGCGTGCTGTTCACCCTGCGGAGCGTGGGCGGTACCGGCTCCGGCGGCGTCGGGGTCGACGTGGACGACTCGTCCTTCCGCAACGCCTTCGGCGGCGACTACGCCTCGCGGCTGCACCTGGTGCGGCTGCCGGCCTGCGTGCTGACGACCCCTCGGCTGCCGCGGTGCCAGGCGCAGACCCCGCTGCGCACCAAGGCGGGCGCGCCGTTGTCGGCCCAGGTCTCACTGCCGGCGGCGACGACGTCCAAGACTCTCGCCGCGCACACCGCCGCGGCCTCCGCCGGCCTGGTGGCGCTGGCCGCGACCGCGGGCACGAGCGGCTCGTCCGGCGACTACACGGCGACCAGTCTGTCGTCCGGCGGCACCTGGTCCACTGCGGGCAACACCGGGGCCTTCACCTACAACTACCCCATCGCCGTGCCCGGAGCCATCGGCGGTTCGGCACCCACGCTGACCCTGAACTACAACTCGGCGACCCAGGACGCGCGTACCGAGGGCACCAACAACCAGTCCTCGTGGCTGGGTGACGGCTGGTCGACCTCGGACAACTACATCGAGCGGACCTACAAGTCCTGCAAGGACGACTCGTCGGCGGACGCGCCCAAGAACGACGGCGACGAGTGCTGGGCGGGCCAGCTCCTGACCCTGTCGCTGGACGGGAAGTCCACGGCGATCGTCTACGACGACAGCACCAAGACGTTCCGCGCCGCGCAGGACGACTCCACCACGAAGATCGAGGATCTGACCGGCGCGACCAACGGCACCGACAACGGCGAGTACTTCAAGGTCACCGAGAACGGCATCCAGTACTACTTCGGCTGGAACCGCCTGCCGGGCTGGAGTTCGGGCAAGGAGGAGACCAAGTCGGCCTGGACGATGCCGGTCTACAAGGCGCACGGCGGGGTGTCGGACTGCCCGGCGGGCACCGACTTCGCGTCCAGCTCCTGCACTCTGGGCTACCGGTTCAACCTGGACTACGTCGTGGACCGCCACGGCAACGCGATGGCGTACTACTACGCGCCGGAGACGGGCTACTACGGCCCGGACATGAAGAACACCGCGGTGGCCTACACCCGCGGCGGGACGCTGAAGCGCATCGACTACGGCATGACCTCGTCCACGGTCTACTCGGGCACCGCGCCGGAGCAGATCCTGTTCGACGCGACGGCCGAGCGCTGCATCGCGGGCACGCCCGCTGGCAACACCTGCTCGGACTCCCAGTTCACCAAGTCCAACCCGGACTACTGGCCGGATGTGCCGATCGACCTGAACTGCGCCAAGGACGCGACGGACTGCACCAACCACGGTCCCAGTTTCTGGTCGCGCAAGCGTCTGACCTCGATCACCACGCAGGTGCAGGTCGGCGGGGCGACCAAGCAGGTGGACCGCTACGACTTCACCCAGTCCTTCCCCGACGGCGGGGACCACGCCCCGACCCTGTGGCTGGACAGCATCAAGCACACCGGCCTGGACCTGCTCGGCGGGGCCTCCGCCAGTGCCGCCACCCCGTCGGTCAGCTTCGATCCGCCGTTGCAGCTGGCGAACCGGGTCGGGACGATCCCGCAGATGCCGCTGATGTACCACGACCGGATCCAGACGGTCACCACGGAGACCGGTGCGCAGACCACGGTGGCCTATGACACCCCGGACTGCTCCGGCGCCCCGGCAAGTGATCCGTCCGACCCGGCGGACGCGGCGGCGAAGGGGTTCGCCTCGACGAACAAGCTGCGGTGCTTCCCGGCGTACTGGACGCCGGACGGACAGCCCGCGCCGCTGCTGGACTGGTTCTATCTGCACCCGGTCAGATCGGTGTCCACCATCGACCCGCACAACAGCTACCAGGACGGCACCGAGCCGGAGTTGCTGACGGAGTACTCCTACAAGGGGAACCCGGGCTGGCACTACGACGACAACGAGACGGTCAAGAGCAAGAACCGCACCTGGGGTCAGTTCCGCGGCTTCCCGGAAGTGGACGTCACCACCGGTGACCCGAACGTCTTCCACTACACCGACGGGGCCAAGGTCTACGACCAGAAGACCCTCACCAAGACCTACTACTTCCTGGGCATGAACGGCGACATCATGCCGTCGGGGACCCGCAGCGTGCCCGCGCTCACCAGCCAGGACGGCAGCGTCAGCGTCGCCGACGACAACCCGCTGGCCGGGCAGGTCTTCGAGACCGACACCTACACCGGTGTGAACGGCGACATCGACAAGGCCGTCGTCAACGTTCCCAAGATCATCGGCCCCACCGCCACGCGCGCCCGGACCGGAGTCGCGGACCTGACGGCGAACATGGTCCGCCCCGCCAGAACGCTGACCCGCCAGGCCGTCTCCTACGGCTGGCGGAAGACCGAGACCGACACCTTCTACAACACGACCCTGGGCCAGACCACCACCGGCATGGCCGTCCAGAGCGACGACCGCGGTGAGACGGGTGCCACCGGCAACACCGCCAAGTGCACCTTCACCCGCCGCCTCGACGGCAGCGCCGCAACCCTGGTGGTCACCGCCGAGAGCATCGTCACCGACCAGGACTGCAACAGCTCCGGAGCCACTCCCTCCGGCAACCTGATCTCCGACACCCGCACGTCGTACGACGGGCACGCCTTCGCCTACAACGGCGACGGCGACGGCCAGACCAAACCGGACCTGCCGAGCACGGGCGACGCCACGCTCGTCCAGAAGGCGTCGGCGTCCAGTGGGGCGACCGCCACCAAGTTCGTCGACCAGACCCAGACCACGTACGACTCCTACGGCCGAGTCGTACTGGCCACCCGGACGCCGCACTCCACCGCCCAGGACGGCAGCAGCCTGGCCCAGACGGTGGCGACCTCGTACACGCCGGCCGCCGGCGCGCTGCCGACCAGCACCACCACCGCCACGCAGATCACCCCGGGCGCGACCTGCACACCGGCCACCACCTCGTCCAAGGACTGCCAGGTGGCGACCACCGACCTGGATGCCGCCCGTGGCGTGCCCGTCACCAAGACCGACGTCGCCGGTCTGGTCACCTCGCTGTCCTACGACGCGCTCGGCCGGCTGACCGGTGTCTGGCTGCCCAACGAGAACAAGGCGTCCGGTGCCGCCGCCAGCATGACCTACAGCTATGCGCTGTCCGCCACCGCTCCTTCGGTGGTGTCCACCGGCACCTTGCTGGACAACGGCAGCTACAGCGTCAACGAGACGCTGTACGACGCCATGCTGCGCACCCTGCAGACCCAGGTGACGGCGGAGAACGGCAGCACCACGGTCTCGGACACCCAGTACGACTCGCACGGCTGGACCGTGGTCACCGACAACAGCTACGCGATCTCCGGGAACCCGGGCTCCAGCCTGGTGTCGGTCTCCCAGGTGAGCATCCCCGCCACCACCGTCACCGACCACGACGCGATGGGACGCACCACCCGGAGCACCGAGGAGCACGACGGAGCCCAGACCTGGAACACCCGCACCGCCTACACGGGGGACAGGACCACCGTCATCCCGCCCACCGGTGCGGTCGCCACCACCACGGTGACCGACGCCCGCGGTCAGAACACCGAACTCGACCAGTACACCGCGGCACCGGCCGTCAGCGGCAGCGCGACCGGCGGCTACACCACCACCGGCGGGACCTCCCACGCCACGCGGTACGGCTACGACGCGGCCGGCCGGCAGAACAAGGTGACCGGCCCCGACAACGCGGTGTGGTCCTTCGGCTACGACCTGCTGGGCCGCAAGACCTCGCAGGCGGACCCGGACGCCGGCACCAGCCACTACGGCGTCGACGACGCCGGGAACCTCTTCTCCACCACCGACTCCCGCGGCGACGAACTGGACTTCACCTTCGACCTGCTCGGCCGCAAGCTGACCGAGACGGACAAGGCGAAGAACTTCAAGGTCGCCTCCTGGCTGTACGACACCCTGCGGATCGGCCAGCAGACCTCGTCCACCAGCTACGTGCAGGGCGTGACGGGCGGATACACGGTCGCGACGACCGGCTACACCACACTCGGCAAGTCCACCGGCACGAAGATCACGCTGCCCGACAGCGAGGCGCCGCTGCCGGCCAGCTACCAGACCACCTACACCTACACCCCCAAGACGCAGCTGCTGGCCTCCCAGGTCGACCCGCGCACCCAGGGCCTGATCGGCGAGACCATCACCTACGGGCACGACGTGCTCGGCAACCCGACCACGACCGCGAGCAGCGCCCAGACCTACGTCGGCGGCACCGTCTACACCAACTACGGCCAGCCCTCGCAGCTCACCCTGGGGGCGTCCAGCAACCCCGCCTGGATCACCTACTCCTACGACGACCAGACCCGCAGACCCACCGAGCGGCTCATCACGCGCACCCAGGCGCCGGGACCGCAGGTGGACGACACCACGTACTCCTACGACGCCGCCGGCAACCCGCTGTCCGCCGCCGACCAGCAGTCCGAGACCGGCAACACGGTCACCGACACCCAGTGCTACCAGTACGACACACTGGCCCGGCTGTCCCAGGCATGGACGGCGAAGGCCGCCTGCCCAGCGCAGGGCACCGACCCCACCGCCGCGACCGTGGCCGGCACGGCCGGGTCGTACTGGCAGTCGTACAGCTACAACGCCGTCGGTGACCGCACCCAGGTGATCGACCACTCCACCACCGGCGGAGCGGACGTCACCACCGGCTACGTCGAGGGCTGCACCACCGGTTGCAACGCCACCGGCGCCCAGCCGCACACCCTCACCAAGACCACCGGCGGGAGCAACCCGGCCGACTTCGTCTACGACGCCGCGGGCAACCTGCTCACCCGCACCCCCGCCGGCGGCGGCGCCGGCCAGAACCTGACCTGGGACGACGAGGGCCACCTGGCCCAGGTCGACACCACCGGAAGCAGCCCCACCACCACCAAATACGTCTACGACGCCGACGGCAACCAGCTGATCCGCCGCGACCCCGGGAAGACCACGCTGTTCGCGGGCGACACCGAGATCGTCGTCAACACCGGCGTCACTCCGAACGTCCTGCTCGGTGCCGTACGCACCTACGCGCACGGTGGCGCCGGCAGCGCGGTGGCGGTCCGCTCCAGCCTGCCCGGCGGAGGCACCGACTACCTCTTCGACGACCCGCACGGCACCGGCACCATGGCCATGGACACCACCACGCAGAAGGTGTCCCGTCAGCAGTACACGCCCTACGGGCAGCAGCGGGCCAACGCCAACGGCACCGCGTGGCCCGACCCCACCCACTCGTACCTCGGCAAGTCCCAGGAAGCCGCCACCGGTTACACCGACGTCGGCGTCCGCAAGTACGACCCGGCGCTGGGCCGCTTCATCAGCGTCGACCCCAAGTTCGAGGCCACCGACCCGCAGCAGCTCGGCGGCTACGCCTACGCCGGTGACAACCCCGTCACCAACGCCGACCCGAGCGGCCAGATGTACCCGGCGGACATGGGCCCCGGGCCGGGCTACCGCCCGCCGACGGATGCGACGGACTGGCTCTTCCGCGGCTCCACGGTGGACTTCGGGGGTTCGGAGAACATCCAGTCCAGCGGGTTCACGCCGACCTCCTCGGACCCCGGTGTCTCCGTCCACTTCGCCACCCAGTCCGCGAACGACTACCACGCGCAGGGCGTACTCCACATCCTGAACAGGCAGGACCTCACCGACGTGGAGGTGGTCGACAACTACTACCAGTCGCTCCCGTACGAGAGCGAGGTGTTGGTCGAGTCGTCCGCCAAGGGGCTTGCCGACCGGGCCCGGGTGACGATCCCGGTCGAGCAGGCGCGGGACATCCTCTCCAAGATGGGGATCGACGTCGATCCGTCCACCCGGCTCGGTGATCTCAAATTCAACATCGAGTCGACCCCCAAGCTGACCCCCCATCAGATCGAGGAGTTCGCCAAGAGCGCCGGGGCCACCGGTGGTTCGGGCAGCGGTGCCGCCTCGACCGCGAGCAAGCTGGCGGACTCGGCGGGCGGCGACGCGGGCTTCATCACGGTCGGCGGCGCGCTGAAGGGCAGCCTCTTCGTCGGCGCGGTGGCGCTCTCCGCCTACGACGTCGCCAAGGCGCCGCCGGCCCAGCGGCTGCACACCGCCACCCGGGACGCCGCGGGCCTCGCGGGCGGCCTCGCGGGCGCCGCCTACGGCGCGGAGGTGGGTGCGGCCATCGGCTCGGCCATTCCCGGAGCGGGTACCGTCGTCGGCGGTGTCGTCGGCGGTGTCGTCGGAGGCATCATCGGCAGCGGCGTGGCATCCGATGTGGCCGACAAGGTCATGAATTGGTTCTGACCCTGGATGGAGGCATCCTCGCAATGAGCGGTACCGAGCCCGTCGGCCTGCTGCAAGTGGAGCTCGTGTACGAGCGGCCCTCGGCGAACAGGGTGGTCTGCCACGCCCGTTGCGTCAGTGTGGGGCGGAGTGTCTTCCCCGGCGATTCGGTGCTTCCGGTGGACAGCCCAGTGGATGCCGGGACTCCCCCGGCCCGGGTGGTCCGGATACACCGGGCGCCGTTCGGAGAGTTCTCCGAACTGTCCCCCGGCTGGCACGCCGTCGTCGATCTCGAAGGCGCGGACCTGTCCTGGGTGCAGCCCGATGCGAACCTGCGAGTGGTCCCGCCGACGGCCGGCACGGAGCAGGGGCGGACGGGCTGAGCACCGCCTTCGGCGGCAGCCGGCCAGCACCGGTGCCGCGGTGATCGGCCCGACGGGCCGGGGCCTCTCCTCGGAGAGCCCCGGCCCGTCGGTCTGTCTGCCCACCGGCCCGGAGGCGAGGCCTCCTCACGGGCCCAGGAAGAGCTCGACCACGGGCACCGTCACCTCGGGGCGGTCTGACGGGGGGTGATCCTCCACAGCAGGTGCTGGATCAGCCGCAGTGCCCGTTCGGCGTCCCAGAGCCGGGGGGAGGCCAGCGGGCCGCTCTCGGCGCGCAGTTCGTCCGCCGGGAGATCCTCGCGGGTCGGCAGGGCGTGCAGAAGGTCTTTCAACAGTGTGCCGAAGTCTTCGCCGAGCGGTTCGGAGGCCGCCCGGCGCAGCTGCTCCAGCGCCGCTTCCACCGCGGCCAGCCGGGCGAGTACGGCGGTGTCGTCGACGACCTCCCCGGGCGGCGGCGCGAAGCCCATGGAGCGCACGATCCGTTCGGCCACGGCCGCGTCACCCGGTGCGTCCCGCCACTCGCGGGCGTCCATGGCGTCCTGGGCACGCAGCACGATCCCGGCCACCGCACGGGCGACCGGCCGGGGGTGCAGGGCGAGCGGGCGGCCCGGCCACTCGCCCGCGTACTCCGCGAACGAGGGGTCGCCCAGGATGTCGCTGTCCACCTCGATGTAGTCGATGTCGATCCGCTCGTGGGCCTCGGAGTGCTCCCACAGCAGTTCCACCGGGTGGTAGTCGTGTTCGTACAGGAACGTCCACCACGCCCTTCGGGGAACCGGGGCGTCGAGCAGCCCAAGCTTGATCCGGCACTGGTGACACACCACGTCAACGGGCTCCCACACGACTGCCTCCACAACCTCGGTCGGAATTCCGGTAGCCGGCCGGCGGACCGGTACCGCGCGGAGCCGGTGGACCTGCCTGACCGTCCGTTCCGGCAGTATGGCCTGATTTCTGCGGTGCGAGTGCCTGCGGGGTCGCTTGTTCGGAGCGAGGAGCGTGCCGTCGATGGGGCGGGGAAGCCGATATCCGGCGGCAGTCCGCAACGACCGTGGAGGCGCGGCGATCAAGGGAGGAGAGCGCGGCAAACTGCCGTAATCCTTTGGCACGGAGAGTTTTATCAGGCGTGCCTTTTGGCGGAATTGTGCGGCTTTGCCGTTACTTGGTTGCAGTCATGTAACTTCTGATCATACGGTGACCGGAAGAAATCCCTGTGGAGGAACCGGGAGACGCGGTGAAATGGGAATGAAAGTGCTCGTGTGCGATTCGGTTCCGGTTGTGCGGGACGGTCTCAAGGTCCTCCTGTCTTCGGCGCCGGACGTGGCGAGTGTTTCCACCACCGGAAATGCCGTCGAATGCCTCGTCATGGCCCGCTCCTTACGCCCCGACGTTCTGATAGCGGACCTCAACCCGGAGGGCATGGACGGCATCGATTTCGTTCACCGGGTGATCCGGGAAAGCATGCAGGAACGGGGTGAGCGACCCCGCGTGGTCGTCTTCACCAGTGAGCTGACCGACCGGATCATAGAGACGATGTTACGGGCCGGAGTGATAGCCCTCCTCGAAAAGGAGACCGGGCGCGAACAGCTTCTCACCGCGGTCAGGGCGGCGGCGCGGGGTGAGGTCATGCTCGCCCCCAAGGTGACCGGGAAGCTGGTCTGCTGGTTCAGGAGCCAGGGCTTCGGGCCGGCGCCGCGCCTCGATCCCCAGGTGGAGTCACTGACCCCGCGTGAGCGGGAGATACTCGTGCTCGTCGGCGAGGGGCTGCCGATCGAGGAGATCGCGGCCAAGCTCGTCATCGGCGTGGCGACCGTACGCACGCACATCTACCGTCTGAGGCACAAGCTCCATGTGCGGGACCGTGCTCAGCTCGTCTCCTTCGCACACAACTGCGGGTTGCTCTGATCGCTCCGGGGCCCTTCCGTGCCGGAGCCGGCCGACGCCTCGCCGGACTCGCCGGACTCGCCGGACTCGCCGGACTCGCCGGACTCGCCGGACTCGCCGGACTCGCCCGACTCCTCGGACGACTGGCCGGGAACCTCGATCAGGAACATCGCCGTCACCACCAGGGCGCCGCCGGCAAGGGTGGAGACGGTCAGGCGCTCGCCGCCGACCAGCACGGCGAACAGCCCCGCGAAGACCGGCTCCATGGTGAGGACCACCGCCGCCTGAGTCGCCGTCACATGCGACTGCGCCCAGGTCTGCACCATGTAGGCGAAGGCCGAGGCGAGCACCGCGGTGACGAGGACCGCCGTCCAGGCGCTGCCGCTCTGCGGAGGCCGCAGGCCATGGGCGTGCGGGAGCGCGCCGATGACGCACATCGACGAGGCCGTCGCCAACTGGACCACGGTGAGCGCGTAGGCGTCCCGCCCGGGTGACCAGCGCCCCAGCGCCAGCAGATGCAGCGCGAAGCAGACGGCGCACGCCAGGGTGAGCGCCTCCCCCGAGCCGAACGAGACGCCGCTGAGCGTGATGAGCGCCAGGCCGGCCGCTGCGGTGAGGACCGCCGTCCAGCCCAGCGGGGACAGGTGCTGACGGAACACCAGCCGGGCCAGGAGCGGCGTGAAGACCACGAAGAGGCCGGTGAGGAACCCGCTGACGGCCGCCGACGTGCTCTGCAGACCCAGGGTCTGCAGGATGTACGACATGCCCAGCAGGAAACCGGCCGCCGCGCCGCACCCCAGCGTCCCGCGGTCCAGGCGCCGGACCACCGAGGGGCGGACCGCGGCCATCACCGCCGCGGCCAGCGCGAACCGCCAGGCCAGGAAGTCGAAGACGGGCATGCCCTCGGTGGCGTCCTTGACGACCAGGAACGTGGCACCCCAGACGGCCGTGACGGCCAGCAGCCCGAGTACCGCGCCGAGTCGCAGCTTGCCGTGGGCCGGCCGGAGCCGGAAGCTCCCGTTCATGACGGTCCTTTCGTCCGGGCGACGGCCGCGGTGTCGACCGGGCACGACTGCCTGGGGCAGTCGGCCAGGGCGCACATACGGCAGATGCGCTGTCCGTGATCGGCGTCGGTTGTCAGGTGGGCCAGCATGCGTTCGAGGAGACCGGTCAGCACCGTTCTCTCACGTGGGCTGAGCACGGACATCGCATCGCTCATGAGGCCGCCGCGCAGTTCCAGTACCCGCTCGGCCTCACGGGTCCCCTCCGGGGTGAGGAACACGGAGACCTTTCGGCCATTGGCCCCGGGCTCCCGCCGTGCCTTGCCGTCGCGTTCCAGACGGTCCACCAGGCGGGTGGCGGCGGACTGGGTCAGGCCCAGGGGTCCGGCGAGCCGGTCGATACCCGCGCCCGGTTCCTGGAGCAGGTAGGTGAGCGCGGCCGGGGTGGCCCCGCTCTGTCCGGAGGCGCCCTCGCTCGCCGTCCGCTGCGCGTCGCCGAGCGCGGTGACCAGGGCGCCCAGCAGGTTCTCCGTCCGACCGTCCATACCATCAACGATGCATGACTCATGCATGAGTGTCAACGGCCGCATCGCCGACGGCGGCATGGGTGTCAGCGGCGGAGCGACAGGCGGTGCCGGTACAGCTCCTCGTAGTACGGCAGCTGAC
Organism: Streptomyces sp. NPDC054770; assembly: GCF_053611985.1. Lineage (NCBI taxonomy): Bacteria > Bacillati > Actinomycetota > Actinomycetes > Kitasatosporales > Streptomycetaceae > Streptomyces > Streptomyces sp. NPDC054770. Next base: position 8,481 of record NZ_JBSHBL010000048.1, on the reverse strand, counting down.
TGCGGTGGAAGGCCGCCAGCACCGGATGGTTGTCGACGGTGAACTCGTACTCCCGCGGGGTGCGCGTGAAGCCGGCGCTGCGGCCCGCGTCCTCGTGCCACTTCGGAGCCCTGAGCCATTCCTCGCGCATCCCGCCCGACCAGTTCAGCGTGTCGGGCCGGAAGGGAAGTCCGACCTGGGAGCAGTACTCCCGGACGGTCTCGGCGGGGTGGTCGAGCAGGTCGTCGGAGTCCACCACCGGCCCCGGAGCGCTCCCGGTCGCCTTCCGCACCGCCTCGAACAGTTCGTGCAGCCGGCCGAAGCCGATGCCGTCGGCGGTGACCTCCGGATCGAGTGCGTAGTGGGAGGCGATGACCTCTTCCGGCCGCCGGATGATGAAGGTGTGCCTGGCCTCCGTCAGGAAGCGGCGGTCCTCCAGTACCCGCGGAAAACGGAAGTCCGTCGTGTCCTTGAAGAAGACGCGAGTGGTACGGGACAGCTCCCGTACGGCTTCGATCAGCTCCGCTTCCGTCCGGACCGCGCGTCCCGCCACCTCGGTCGACCCGAAGTCCGACAGGTGTGAGAAGGGCTCGTGAAGTGTGGTGAGGTCTTCGCGCTCCATCATCATGCGAAGAAAAGCGGTGGAACGCGATCGAGGTGCGCTCCACAGTGCGATGATGCGTGGCTCCTCGGTCGTGGCGTCGCTCATGGTCGCGCCTTCCGTCATCGTCCGGCTGATCTTTCCTGATATCTCTCACGAGATCTTTCGGGAGATATTTTTTCGGAGCGTAGCACCGCGGGTGCGGGCCGCTGAAGGGTGAATTCGCCGCCGGTCCGTCCGCCGCTGTCTGCCGTCATCGTGATGATTACGGCCCCAACTGGGCCCTTCGTCGCCTCGCGCGGTATGCGCGGATTCGGCGGACGCTCCGGATAATTCCCACGGCCACCGGAGAATCATCAGGATGCTGGCCGTGCCGCGATTTCGGGGCGCCGAAACTGTCAGGGCGAAGTAATCATCCGGCGGAGGACTCCCGGGATTCGCGGATGTTTGAATCCATGGAAATGAGATGGAAATGAGAGGGAGTGATCATGCGCACTGTCGATCTGGCGCCGCACGTCAACAACGTCGGTATTTCCGCCGCCGACCACACCTCACGCGGGGCCTTCAACGTCTGGGGCAACTCGTTCCCGGCGGAACACCTGCCGGCATCGGGAGCCCTGGTGACCGTGGACGACGTTCCGTTCCGGTTCCCCCGGGTGGGGGAGGGGGACGACAACGTGCGGTGCGACGGGCAGTTCGTCACCGTCGAGGCGGGCCGTTTCGACTGGCTGCATCTGCTGGCCGCGTCCGAACGGCGTGCCGAGGACGTGGTGGAGATGCACTTCGCGGACGGCAGCGTCGACACCGAGTGGATACGCGTCTCGGACTTCTGGGCCGCGCCGCCGTGGTTCGGCGAGCGGACCGCCTTCGCGACCCCGGTGATGCACTATCCGCACCATGTGCAGCAGAGCCTCTCGGCCATGTTGTGGTCCCAGCGGGTCCCGGTCACCCGCCGGGCGGACCTGAGCGGGTTCCGGCTGCCGCCCAACGCCGCCGTCCACGTCTTCGCCGCCACCTTGCAGCCCCCCGGCACCGCAGCCCCGGAGGCCGGCCGTGACCAGTGACTCCCTGACGTCCGCGCGGCCCGGGGCACTCGTGCTGGAGGCACCCGTGCTGTGGTACCGGGACCCGGTCAGCTGCCTCCAGTCGACGTTCGCGTCGGTGCTGGCCCGGGCGGGCGTGAACCCGCTGTACGCACTCGGAGCCGGCTGGGAGTTCCGCTACGTTCCCGGCGACGTCCGGTCGGAGGAGTTCTACTACCCCTGCCGTCACCCGGGTGACCTGGGCCGCAGCCTGCTGCCGTACCACGAGGTGAGTTCGTCCTGGTGGTGCCCGGCGGACCCGGCCGATCCGCTGCGCGAGATCCGGGCTGCCCTGGCTCAGGAGCGGCTGGTCATCACCGCCGTGGACAACTACCACCTCCCCTTCAGGCCCGCCTTCGGCGACGTCCACGCCGCGCATCTGCTGATCGTGTACGGCCTGGACGAGCAGCGGGGGCTCGTCCACGTGTCCGACGCCATGCCGCCCGCGTTCCAGGGGCCGATACCGCTCGACGACTTCCTGCGCAGCTGGGGTTCGGCGAATCCGCAGGACCACCAGGACGCCTTCTTCAGCGACTCCCGGATCAGCCGGCGCTGCCTCTCGGTCTCGGTCGGCTCCGGTGGCGCCGACCCGGACCCCGAGCGGTTGGCCCGCTGGCTGCGGGCCAACCTGGAGCGGTTCGAGGACCCCGGTACGACGGCCGCTCTCGCCGGACTGCCCGGCCTCGACGGCTACCTTCGCGAACTGACCTCCCGGGCCCGCGCCGGTGAGGTCCGCGCACTGCAGGAGCTGTACCCCTTCGGCTGGGGCATGCAGGCGCAGGCCGCCCTCCACGGTGAGCTGCTGCGCGACCGCGGAGCCGCGTGGGACGTGCCGGAGCTGGCGGCGGCCGGACGCGCCGTGGAAGGCGTGGCACACGCGTGGACCCCGCTGCGGATCACCGCGGCCCACGGACTCGACGACCCGGCCGCCGCGGCGGACGACCTGCGCCGGCACGCGGGCGTACTGCGGTGGCGGCACACCGCGGCGGTCGAATCCGTGCGGCGGGCCCTGAGCGCCCTGTGAACAGCCGCTTCCCCGACCACGAGAGGACGACATGAGCAAGCTCGCAGTACTGGGCGGCACGGCCGCCGTGCCACCGGAACGGCGCCAGGTCGAGTGGCCGGTGATCCAGGACGACGAACGCAAGGCGGTGCTCGACGCGCTGGACGGCGGGCGGCTGGTCTCCGACACCGACGGCGAGACGCCGGTGAGCCTCCTGGAACGCGAATGGGCCGAGCGGTTCGGCTTCGACCACTGCGTGGCCGTCGCCAACGGCACCGCGGCGCTCTCGCTGGCCCTCGCCTCGCTGGGCGTGGGACCGGGAGCGGAGGTCATCGTCCCGGCGCTCAGCTTCATCGCCACCGGACTGGCCCCGCTGCACAACCTGGCGGTGCCCGTCTTCGCCGACATCGACCCCGTCACCTTCAACCTCGACCCGGCGGACGTCGAGCGGCGCATCACCCCCAGGACCGCCGCGATCATCCCCGTACATCTGCACGGCGCCCCGGCCGACATGGACCGGATCACCGAACTGGCCCGCCGCCACGGTCTCGCCGTGGTCGAGGACGCCGCCCAGGCGCCGGGCGCGCTGTACCGGGGGCGTCCGGTGGGCGGCCTGGGAGACCTGGGCGCGTTCAGTCTCCAGGTCACCAAGAACATCCCCACCTGCGGAGAAGGCGGTCTGCTGGTGACCGGCGACGCGGGCCTGGCGGCGGCCGCGCGCCGGGCGCGCCAGTTCGGCGAGGACATCGAAAGCGGCCGGGACCGCGACTACATCTCGCACCGGCTCGGCTGGAACCACAAGATGAACGTCCTCCAGGCGGCCTTCACCCGGGCCCAGCTGGCCCGCTTCGACGGCTACGAGCGGTCCCGTCAGGACAACATCACCCGTTTCCTGGACCGGCTCTCCGGCCTGCCCGGCCTGACCGTGCCCACACCGCCGCCCGGCGCCACGCATGTCTGGCACATCCTGCGGTTCCGCTTCGACCCGGCGGCCGCGGGCCTGCCCGGCATCGCCCCCGAACGCTTCCGCGACGCCCTGCGGCGGGTGCTGAGGGCCGAAGGGGTGCCGATGTCCCGGTACCAGCTGATGCCGCTGCCCGACCAGACCGTCTTCCGGGACCGGATCGGCTTCGGCCGCGGCTATCCCTGGGCGGCGATCGAGGACGGCGCGGCCTCCTCGGCGGCGGACGGCGACGGCCATCCCGTCACCCGCGCGGTCATCCGTGACTCGCTCACCCTCCAGAAACGCCATCTCAACCCCGGCAGCGGCGGACTCCTGGACCGGTACGCGGACGCCTTCGAGAAGACGTGGCAGAACCTCGACGTGGTCGCCGGGTTCGCGGGGGTGAGGTCATGACGGCCACGGCAAGTCCGGCGGCGGCCGGAACCGGCGCCCTGCGCGAGCGGGCCACCCGCATCCGCGAGCACGTCGCCGACATGTGCGCGGGGCCCGAGGGCGGCCATCTCGGCGGTGCCTACTCGTCCGCGGACATCATGACCGCCCTCTACTTCGACGTCATGAACGTCGATCCGGCCCGGCCGGAGGCACCCGAGCGGGACCGTTTCGTCCTCAGCAAGGGGCACGCGGCCGTGGGCCTGTACGCGACCCTCGCCGAGCGCGGCTTCCTCCCGGTCGGCGAACTCGCCTCCTACGGCCGCCCCGGAAGCCGGCTGATGGGCCATCCGGTGCGCGCGGTGCCCGGGGTCGAGGCGGCCACCGGATCGCTCGGCCACGGCCTCGCGCTCGGATGCGGCTTCGCGCTCGGGGCACGCCTGGACGGCACGGCCGCCCGGACCTTCGTCCTCATGGGCGACGGCGAACTGCAGGAGGGTTCCGTATGGGAAGCGGCCGTCGGCGCCGCCTCGCTGGGACTGGACCGGCTGGTCGCCGTGGTGGACCGCAACTCCCTCCAGCTGACCGGTGCCACCGACTCCATCGCCGCCATGGAACCGCTGGCCGACCGCTGGCGCGGCTTCGGCTGGGCCGTGCGGGAGGCCGACGGCCATGACCTCGAGGCCCTGGTGCGGGCCCTCGGCGACACACCGTGGGAGCCGGGCCGCCCGAGCGTCCTGATCGCCCGCACCGTCAAGGGCCGCGGCCTGCCGTTCCTGGAAGGACGTACCGCCAGTCACTACGTCACCTTCTCCGAGCGCAACCACGCCCGGGCCCGCGCGGTACTGGGCCGGAGCAGGAAGGACGACACCAGGTGACCACCACCACAGCGGCACCCGCGGTGACCCGCGAGGCCTACCGCGACCGGCTGATCCCGCTGCTCGGCACCGATCCGCGGCTGATGTGCCTGGACACCGACACCGGGCTGTTCGGTCCGGACCATGTCGAGGCGGCGGGCGACCGGTACCTCAACCTGGGCATAGCGGAACACAACCTGATGGGCATCGCCGCGGGTCTCGCGTTCGGCGGCCGCATGCCGTTCGTCAACACCATGGCCGGGTTCGCCAGTGCGCGGGCGCTGGAGGCCGTGAAGGTCGACATCGCCTATCCCGCCCTGCCCGTACGCATCATGGCGACCCACGGCGGACTGGCCGCCGGCCATCTCGGCCCCACCCACCACGCGCTGGAGGACCTGGCCGTCATGCGGACGCTGCCCACCATGACGGTGGTCGTGCCCGCGGACGCCGCCGCCACCGCGGCCGTGGTCGAGCAGAGCCTCGGCCTGCCGGGCCCGCTGTACGTCCGGCTGGGCCGCAAGGCGACGCCGGCCGTGCAGAGCGACGAGCCGGTGGTCGTCGGACGGGCCCAGCGGCTGCGCGAGGGCACCGACGTGGTCCTCGTCGGCTGCGGACCCCATCCGGTCGCGGCCTGCGGCGAGGCCGCCGAGCTCCTGGCCCCCCTGGGTGTCTCTGCCGCCGTGCTCAACATGCACACCCTGCGGCCCCTCGACACCGAGACCCTCCTCGCGGCCGCCGAGCGCGCCTCGCTCGTGGTCACCGTGGAGGAGCACTGGCGCAGCGGCGGTCTGGGCGGCGCCGTCTGCGAGGCGCTGGCCGAGCGGCGGCCGGTCCGGGTGCTGCGGATCGGCATGCCGGACAAGTTCTCGGACGCCGTCGGCAGCCAGGAGCACCTGCTCGACCACTACGGCATCACCGGCGCGCGGACCGCCGCCGCCGTGACCGCCGTGCTCGAAAGCCACTGACGACACGTCAAAACTCACTGATGACACATCAAAGCCCCACAGAGAAAGGGAACTTCATGACGACCGCGACCCAGACCTGCCCCGAGTGCGACGGCCCGGTGAACGTCGGCGACGCCGTCCGGCCCAGCGAGGTCATCGAATGCCCCGAGTGCCGCAGCGAGCTGGAGGTGGTCACCACCTCGCCGCTCCTGCTCGCGCTGGCCCCCGAGGCCGAAGAGGACTGGGGAGAGTAACCAGGTGGCCTCCTCCACAGCGCCCCGGACGGCGTTGCTGGCTTCCAGGATGCGTTTCGAGGAGAAGCGCATCCTGGAGGTCCTGGACCGCCGGGGAATCCCCTGTACGACGATCGACACGCGGACCGTGCGGCACCATCTGCACGACGCTCCGCCCCCCTGGGACCTGGTGCTCAACCGCGAGATCTCGGCGACCAAGGCCCTGTACGCGGCCCGCACCTTCGAGGCCGCCGGCGTCCCGGTCCTCAACTCCGCCACGGCCATCGAGACCTGCGGCGACAAGTGGCGCACCTCGCTGGCACTGCGCGCGGCCGGGATCCCCACGCCGCCCGCGGCCCTCGCCCTCACCGCCGAGGCCGCGGAGGAGGCGGCCGCGGAGATCGGCTATCCGGTGGTCCTCAAGCCCCTGGTGGGCTCCTGGGGCAGGCGGGTGGCGCTGCTGCCCGACGCCGCCGCGCTGCGCACCCTGCTGGAGTACAGCGAGGCACTGCCGTCGCCGCTGGCCAAGCTGGTCTATCTGCAACGCTACGTGGACAAGCCCGACCGGGACATCCGGGTGATCGTCGTCGGCGGCACACCGGTCGGCGCCATGTACCGGACGTCGGACGGGTGGCGGACCAACGTGGCGCGCGGCGCGGTGACCACGCCCTGCGAACTCACCGACGACATCGCGGAACTCGCGGCGACCGCGGCCCGGGAGACCGGGGCACGGATCGCGGGCGTCGATCTCGTCGAGGACTCCGGCGGCGGCCTCCACGTCCTCGAAGTCAACCACGGTGTCGAGTTCAGGGGGTTCCAGGCGGCGCACCCGGGCCGGATCGACGTCGCCGAGATCATCGTGGACCGCCTCGTCCTGGGGGTGGACGCATGATCAGGGCCGCGGTGTTCGGTGCCGCCGGCTACATCGGAGGCGAACTGCTGAGGCTGCTGCTCGGCCACCCCGAGGTGGAACTGACGGCAGCGGTGTCCTCGCGCTTCCCGGGCAAACGGATCGACAGCGTCCACCCCAATCTCCGCTCCGCGACCGACCTCGCCTTCGGCACGCCCGAACAGGCGGAGGGCTGCGACGTGGTCCTGCTGGCCACACCGCACCGCTCCACCATGGACCTCGTACGGCGCTGGGCGGACCGGACGGATCTGCTGATCGACCTCTCGGGAGACTTCCGGCTGCCCGACACGGACGTGTACGAGCGCTACTACGGGGTGCCCCACGAGGCCCCGGAGCTGCTGGACGCCTTCGTCCCGGGCCTGCCGGAACTGCACCGCGACCGGCTGCGCACCGCCCGCCTGATCAGCGTCCCGGGCTGCATGGCCAACGCCGCGGTCCTCGCCCTGCACCCCCTGGCGGCCCGCGGGCTCGCCGCCGCACCGGTCCTGGTGGACGGGCGCACCGGCTCCAGCGGCTCGGGAGCCTCCGCCGGCGACTCCAACCTGCACGCCGAACGCAGCGGCGCCCTGCGGGTCTTCGCGCCCACGGCCCACCGGCACGAGGCCGAGGCGGCCCGGCACACGGGCCTCGACGTCCGGATGACGGCGACCGGGGTGGAGGCGGTGCGCGGTGTCCAGGTCGTTTGCCACACCGAGGTGCCGGAGGGCACCGACCAGCGGGCCGTCCGCGCGGCCTACCGGGAGGCCTACGCGGACGAACCGTTCGTCCGGCTGGTGGCCCACAAGCGCGGTACCTACCGCTACCCGGAGCCCAAGATCCTGCTCGGCTCCAACTTCTGCGACATCGGCCACGCGTGGGACGACGCGTCCCGGCGGCTGGTGGTCGTCGCCGCCCTGGACAACCTCGTCAAGGGCGGCGCGGGGAACGCCGTGCAGTGCCTCAACGTGCGCATGGGCTGGCCCGAATCGTACGGACTGTCCTTCCCCGGGCTGCACCCGGTGTGAGGACCGCGAAAGGAGACCTATGGGCGCCCCCCAGCTGGTGGTCGTCAAGTGCGGCGGCAACAGTGAGGTGAACGCCGAGGCCGTCTGCGCGGACATCGCCGCCCTGGTCAAGGACGGCCACCGTCTCGTGGTGGTACACGGAGGATCGGCCGAGATCGACCGGCTCGCGGACGAACTGGACGTACCGCAGCGGCGTCTCGTCTCACCCGACGGCGTGTCGGCCCGGCACACCGACCGGGCCACCCTGGAGGTGGTCACGCTCGCCCTGGCCGGTTCGGTGAAGCCGAAACTCGTCAGCGAACTGCTGCGCAGGGGCATCCCGGCCGTCGGCCTCACCGGCCTCGACGGCGGGCTGGTGCTCACCCGGCGCAAGAAGGGACAGAAAGCAGTGGTCGACGGGCGCACCGTGGTCGTGCGCGACGATCACAGCGGCAGGATCGAGACGGTGCGCGGCGAGCTGGTCGCGACGCTCCTGGCGCACGGATACGTCCCCGTCGTCTCGCCGCCCGCCTCCGACGAGCACGGCGATCCGGTC